>JAYUFG010000062.1:0-2720 GCA_043738845.1 Planctomycetaceae bacterium | reverse complement strand
GGAGTAAACCCGGCACTTTCAAAAAAAAGATCGTCATGATCGGTCGCCGCAATCCAGTTTTCACTCGCCACCAACAAAAAGTAACAGCCTCGTAGCGGGAGAACTGGTGAACTTCCCACGAAAACGTCGCGCCCGAATTCTGCCGAGAGCCATTGCAGACGACACTCGATCCACGTTTTCGCGTGGATATCAACCGGACAAGTTGGGCGAAACCAATGAAACATGCGAGTGTGACAATAAAGTTTAGTAGATTAGGTTCCCAGTTTCGGACATGCCCGTCCAATGACAACTCCCGTCAGGCCATAGACACTGACCTACACAGACAAACCGCAGCCCCGTCTACTTCGCTTCCGCCATTGCGGCCAGTTGCACGACCGAGCGGGTTTGCTCTTTTTCCAGATAGGCGCGGCCTTTTTTCACGTTGATGTGGTCCCACGGAAGGCGGTCGCTCAGTTCATAGGCATGATGGTTGACTAGGGCGGCGTCGATGTTGCAATCGGCGAAGGCTTGCCACCAGATTTCCGGCTGCAAATGTTCCCGCCAACTGTCCATCCGCGCCCCACGTCGCCAAGCAAGTTCAATCGCGTCGCCCAAGCGGCGGTCGCCGCGACTCAAAACCCCTTCGAGCAAACTCGTTTCGACGTCGTGACACTTCACCGTGACGCTGCGAATGGTGCATTTCGATTTCAGATACTTGTGTGCCCACTTGAAATACTCGCGTTGCTGCATTCCGTTCCATTGATACGGCGTATGCGGCTTCGGCACAAAATTAGAAACGCTCGCGGTCACTTTCGCGAAACGGCCGCGAACCTCTTTCCCGATCCGCGCAATCGTGTCCGACATTTCGATAATCCCATCGAGATCGACCGGCCGCTCGCCCGGCAGACCACACATGAAATACAGCTTGACCGCGTCGTACCCTTTTTGAAAAGCGTAGCGACAGCCGTCGTACAGGTCTTCGTTCGTGATCTTTTTGCGAATTTGTTCCCGCATGTCGTCGCGAGCAACCTCCGGAGCGAGCGTCAGCGACGAATGACGATCTGTCGAAATCAGGTCGGCGACGAGTTTCAGGTGTTGATTGACCCGCAGGCTCGGGACGGCGATATTCACACCGAGCGGTTGAAAAACCTCCTGCATCCTGCGCACGAGCGGCTCGAAGTAAGGATAATCGCTGGTCGAGAGCGACAAGAGCGAGACCTCGTTGAAGCCCGTATTTCGATACGACTCCAACGCACCTTGCACGAGAGTCTCGACTTCGCGAATTCGCATCGGTCGTTTAATCACGGTGCTTTGGCAAAAGCGACATTGCCAAGGGCAGCCTCGCATGATCTCGATTGCGATCCGGTCGTGAACGCATTCGGTGTACGGAACAATCGGTCGAATCGGCAGCGGGATTCCGTCGAGGTCGTCGATGATCGACGGTTCAATCGTGTCGGGCACATCTGGACGCGTGCGGTGTAGTGCGGCAAAGCGACCATCGGCAAAATACTCCGACTGATAAAATCGGGGGACATAAGCGAACGGAATTTTCGCCGCCATCTTGGCGAGCATCTCTTCGCGTTGTTGTTGGCCCGCCTCACCGGTTGCGAAACCACCTTGGCTTTCGCATTCTCGTTTCCGCATGAGCCATTCGTCGCACAGGATCGGGAGCGAGTTTTCTCCGTCGCCGCTGACGAACAGGTCAATAAACGGAGCCATCGGCTCGGGATTCTGGGCGCAGGGACCGCCCGCGATAATCAACGGGTGTTCCATCGTCCGCTCGCTTCCCCGCAACGGGATGCTCGCGAGATCGAGCATCGTGAGGATGTTGCTTGTGCAGATTTCATATTGCAGCGTGAAGCCGAGGACGTCGAAATCGCCGAGCGGCGTGAACGTGTCAAGGCTGTACAGCGGCAGGCCCGCCTTGCGAAGTTCCTGCTCCATGTCGAGCCAAGGAGTGAACGCCCGTTCGCACACCCAGTCGGCTCGCTCATTCATCAGCGTGTAGAGAACTTGCAAACCGTGGTGGCTCATGCCAATCGAGTACGTATCGGGAAAGGCTAGGCACAGCTTGCCCTGCACGGTGCGATGATCCTTGCGAATCATGTTGAGTTCGCCGCCGACATATTGAGAAGGCGAGATCACTCGGGGCAGGAGCCGCTCGACCGCCGATTTCAATTGAGTATTTAGCACGACATTCTCCGCAAAAGGGGACGTGAAGGACTTCACTATCCTAACAGTGAATGGTCCCCCATTCCATATCGTTTGAGGTTACACGACGTCGTTTTATGGATCGAAAAGGGACGAGAAAATTGGGGGAAATCGGCGATGTCAACCGGTCGTTCGGTTTTCTTGGCGGCCTCGTGATCGAGCAATCATGCTGGCAGTTGGGAAGTCCGTTAGCAATTGCACATCCGACACAGGCGTCATAACTTGACCCGCATGATCGGCTTTTTCGACAGGAGTTTTCTATTGCCGCGCGGGTTTCGATAGCGACCCACACTACCTGAGGAGGGGGTGCGCGCTTCAAGGCGGCAGGCCTCGATCCGACAATGAGCAATCAACCGTGAACGCCAATGACTATTTCGATGAGTGAGGCGATGGTCATGACGAGGGGATTTCAATGTCCGACATCACTACTGTCCGGTTATAAGTCGAATAGTGTCAACTGGTTAGGGAAGGGGGGTGTTGGGATTTCCCGTTTTTCGTCGGTAAGGACTTGAAAAACAGGGCTTTTTTCG
>JAYUFG010000061.1:0-18906 GCA_043738845.1 Planctomycetaceae bacterium | reverse complement strand
GACTTCAGTCCGAGCAACGATTTTTCCCCGAACCTACCGGCTTGCAGCCGGTAGTAGTTCAGTTCGGGACTGTTCCTAAACAGGGGTTTGCAAAGTTTAACACCGATGGTTAAACCGGGAAGTTAATTTGCACCTCGTTCACTCTCCCAACTCTTGGATCGTATTGTGTAGGAAGCTCTTGAATGCCGTTCCATCGGTGCCCTTCAGGCTGTACTTGATCTCCATGCACCAGGTCGGCTTGAGGTCGGCGACTTCCAAGAACACGGTCTGACCATCTTCAGAAACCTTGGCTGCGTTGACCACGAGCGGTTTCTCGTCGTAGTGTTTCGAGCCGTATTGTTCGCTTCGCTTCAGGGACCACGTCTTGACCGCATAAGATTTAGGATCGTTGGCGGTCGTTGGGTCCAAGGCTCCGCTGAACGTGATCGAAACTCCCTGTTTTCGCACGTTTAACGCCGTCGGCAGATAGACCGGCTTGCCCGTATAACGAACGCGATAGAACCCGCCGGGAGCGGTTTGATTTCCGGCCCAGGCGAACATCCCGCAACAATAAAGCTGACCGTTTTGTTCATGGAAGCGACCGCGCATCACACCGGTGGGAAACTGTGGCATCGGAAACTCGCTCATCCCGCCTTGAACCTTGCCGCTCACCGTCTCAAACGGAACGACGTAAACCTTGCCATAGCCGTAGGAAAAATTGAGCAGCGATCCTTTGAGCGGTCCCCAGCGGTCGCTATTGACCCACAACATTTCCGAAGGCGAGCGATCAAAATCATTGGTTATCCAACAGACGGGCTGTTCCATTGCGGCGTCCGAAGGATCGGTCACGTCGTGATAACCCCAAAAATTGCCGTAGTATCCTCCCTGTTTCACTAGGTTGATGCGATTTTTCGGCAGCCAGAAACCTTCTTGATCGGTCAGAAAATAGGTTCCATCCGGATTGAGACAAACACCGTTGGGTGCCCGAAAGCCGGTCGCCAAAATATCGGTGCGACCGCCATCTTTGCTCACCCGCAAGAGCGTCCCATGCTGCGGCACGACCGCCTTCAGGGCATGTCGGGCCGCCTTGGCATAATAAAAATTCCCTTCGTCATCGGTTTGCAATCCCATTGCAAACTCGTGGAAATGCTCGGTCACTTGATGATCGTTATTGAAGCATTCGTAAAAGTCGGTTTCGCCGTCACCGTTGAGATCGTGCAGAATCACAATTTGATCGCGACAGGCGACGTGAATCTTCCCATTGACGATTTTGAGTCCCAGCGGTTGAAACAAGCCTGACGCGATCCGTTGCCACGAAAGACCCTTCTCCGGCGTGTCGATTCCGGCGACCATCCAGACGTCGCCGTCCCAGGTGCAAACGGCCGCCCGCTGGCCGTCGGCGTAAAAATCGAATCCGGTCAAACGCATTTGGCAATTCCAAGGATTCGTGAACGGCGCGGTGAGGACATCAATCTCGTAGGGTTGGCTGTTGCCACCCAGGCCCGCTTGGGTTTTGACAACCTCGGGCCAACGTCGCGCACCCCCTCGCGTGAACGATTTCAGATCGACGGCAGGCGGATGGCTCTTCGCAAATTCCTGGAGTTTATCAGAAGGTGTATCCGACATGAAAACGTGAAAGTTCACCGGCGTGGCGGCCGCTGGAATTTGGACGACGGAAAAACCATCTTGCGACGTCAGGGTCGTTGTTGTTCCCGTCTTAGCGACGGATACGCCCGTCGGCGCGACGCGGAGAATCAGATCGCGAGTTGATTTCCCGACGTTCAGCGTTCGCGCATAAACGGCCTTTCCCGATTTCTCGGTGGTGTACGTCGGCATCTCTAACACGGCGGCGTCACCCACCGTGTAGGAAATTACGACCTGATTTCCAAAATGATACAACCCTTTGTACTGTGCCCAATCTCTGGGCAACGGACCATACGGTTTTTCATCGCGGCCCTTCTGGCGTGGGTCGTCGAACTTTCCGTCGGCCGGATTGGCCCAGCCGGGGCCGACCGGGTTTTCAAACGTCAAGTGTCCCGCGAGATGCGGATGAATCTGATGCTCACCATTGAAATTGATTCCTTTCCAGTCGATGAATCCTGTGCCGTCCCAGGCGGCCGCCATGCGAAGCGTATCGTGATCAAAGACCATCCAATTCTTGCCGCGCGAAATTCCGCCGGGGCCATCGTCCAAGCGGACGGAAATTCCCTTATACGCAAAATTCCCTTTGGTACTCGTTTCCAAAGTCGCCATCAGGCTCGGCCCATAATTCATCGTGACCCACGGCTCGATCTTCGACGGCTTGGGGCCGCGAGTGGAACCCTTGGGCAGCGTCGCGAAATAAGCGTCATCAACATTGACATACTGCGTCGGATTGTGTGGTTTCAGATAGGTCTCGCGAATATAATGAATCGCGTCGTACTTCTGTTCCGGCACCATCCAGTGTTGCGGCGTCATCATCGCAAAACCGTGAGTCAAAGTCTGATACATGCGGAACGGGTCTGCACCATTTTTGAACTTCCCCTCCGCAAAACGCAACGATGTCGGCATCGAGCCAACTTGCTCGCGGGTTCCATGGCAGTTGGCACAAACTCGCGTGTAAATCGCCTCACCCCGCTTGAGGCTGTTTTTGTCCAAGGCGTGAATCATGCCCGCATGGTCAATCTCGCGCTCGTAGGCGGGAAGCGGCGGCGGAGCGAGCAAAGCGGCGGCCGGACGCAGTTGTCGCTCGGCGGCCGGACCCTTTTCAACAATCTCCAGCACGTATCGCGTTAAATCGAGGAACTCTTGACGACTGGCGAGGATATTGATTTGCCCTTCGGGCATCAGTGAAACATTACTATTGCGGCGTTCGGCAATTTCTTTCTTGGGAATCGTGATGGAGGTCAGTTCCGTCGTGAGCAGGCCCAGCACAATCGAGGCAGAATCTTCCTTGATGAGTTGGCCGGAGAGAGACTTACCGTCATTGGTGACAATGGCCACGGTCTCAAATCCTTTTTTGATGACCTTGGACGGCAAGAGAATCGACTCGACGACGTAGGCATCGGTCGCCTCTTTGCCCGCCTTGCCCAGTTCCGGGCCAAGTCGCACCGCACCTTCGGCCGGTGTGTGACATCGAGCGCAAAACAAATCCTGCCGATAGAAGATCAGCGCGCCGCGGTTCACGTCGCCCTGCGCACGGGCCTCTTTGGCTAAGGCTGCCGCGTCTTCCTTAATCAACTGCTGTGTAAGTCCCGGCAGAGGTCCGTCGGCACCGAACGAAAATGAGATGCTGCTGCAAAAACCGAAAACCGACATCATCAGGACGTGAATGAGCTTGATCACAATCGACCTATTCTTTCCAAAGGGAGCACTGAGGTTGAGTCTGGATATATTGGCGCATACGGGGGAATCTGGCAAGTTATAATTCGATAACGGCTTAGCCGCTGGAAGTGGGTAATTCCCCGTCATCGTCGCGGTGCGACTTGGCGAGCAAACCGGATTGAGGACAACGCCAGGATCGCACAGAGGATGGCGGGTGTTTTCAGGGGGACTTCTTCAAATTAGGTTTGGGGTCGAGAAAGCGGAGCCACTTCACCGGCACATCGTTCGCCTGCTTCTCGCCGGGGGTGCTGCGACCTTCGTTCACGAGGCGTTCCATCGTGGTCGTGAGTTCGCCGACGAGTTCTGGTTTTTCGGTCCAGAGGTTTTTCGTTTCGCCCAGGTCAGTGGCCAGGTCGTAAAGCTGCCCGGTCTCCGCGACGCCCGGTGCGCCTCCGAAGCCGCCCCCACCTTGTCCGAAGATGATTTTCCACGTCCCTTTGCGCAGCGCAGCGAGACCGCTGGAGGCATTGCTGATGGCGTATTCACGGACGGGCTGCGTGCCCCCTTTGAGCAGCGGGAGGAGGCTCACGCTGTCCTCGGCGGCACTTCCGGGAAGCTTAACGTCGAGGGTTTCCGCGAGCGTAGCGATCACGTCGCTCTGCTGGACCAGTGCGTCGCAGCGAGCATCCCCTTTGACCACGCCCGGCCAGCGCACGATGAACGGAACGCGGTGCCCCCCTTCCCACGCATCGGCTTTGTAACCGCGCAGAGGACCGCTGGGGAAATGTCCCTTGGCTTCGAGTTCTGCCGCGCCGATATACGGAGCGCAGCCGTTGTCGCTGGTGAAAATGACGAGCGTCTTTTCCGCCACGCCGGTTCTTTCTAGCGTATCCAGCACGCGGCCCACCACGGCGTCGGTCTGCATCACGAAGTCCGCGTAGTCGTTCAGCCCACTCTTGCCGCGCCATTCGTCAGTGGAAGCGAGAGGCGTATGCGGAGCGGTGAGCGGAAGGTAAAGAAAAAACGGCTCCGACTGCTTCGCCGAGCGTTCAATGAAGCCACACGCCCGGTCGGCCAACGCAGGCAGGATTCGTTCAAGTTGCCAATCCGCGAGTGCCGGGCCTGACATGCTGGCTTGGTTTTTCACGAGTTTCGAGGCGGGCAGAAACTCCGACGGGATCCCGACAGTGCGATCATTCTCGATGAAACAATACGGCGGCCAGTTCGGCACGTCGGTACCGAAGTATTCATCAAAGCCCCGCGTCACTGGCCCGCCGCCGATCGGTTTGGCAAAATACTCCCGCCATGCTGAGCGATGGGCTTCAGTTGTTTCGCCCGCCTTCGCGCCGCGCCCCTCGCCGAAGAGTGCCTTTTGCTCCGGCGCGATGTTCCAATCCCAGCCCAGATGCCACTTTCCGATAATTCCCGTGTGATAGCTGTGCTGCTTGAGGAGGCTCGCAACGGTGAGTCGGTCGGGCGCGATGAGCGGCTTTCCGAGATAGCCGACGATGCCGCTCTGCAAGCGGGAACGCCAATGATAACGTCCCGTGAGCAGGGAGTAACGCGACGGTGAACAGACACCGCTCGAAGTGTGTGCATCCGTGAACCTCATGCCCTGCGCGGCAAGTTGGTCGATGCGCGGCGTCGGGATTTTGCCGCGTTCGGGGTTGTAGCACTGCACATCGCCATAGCCAAGGTCGTCGGCGAGGATGATCAGGATGTTGGGCTTGGAGGGATCCGCTGCATACGCACAAGCAAGTGATTGCAGCGACACTGCAACCAAGAGCATTTGTTGATGACACTTCAGAGAAGCTTGAAACATGAGCTTAAGGTTCACTTGTTAGAGTGTTTTAGGACAAAATCGACCAACTCGCGGCACTCAAAGAACGAGGGGGATATTTCGTGGCCTCCTCCGGGGATGACTTTTACGCTGCATGTGCCGCCTGCGGCTTCGTAGTTTTCTTTGAGCAGCTTGGTGTTGTCGTCGTAGGGTACCGTCACATCCTTGTCGCCATGCACGGCAAACATCGGCACTTTTTGCTCGGCAAGACCAGCGAGATTGCTAATGGGGTTGAAGTCGCTGAGCTTGGCGATGAGATTTTCCTCGGTCATCGCAAAATCAGCGAGTGTCTCCGCCTTGGAATTTTTCAACGGCCAACTCGACAGATTGCATACGGGATAGATCCCCACCCAGGCTTGCACTTTGTCGGGGTGTCGAAACGCCCAGGCCAGGGTCATCATGCCACCGCGACTTTGCCCGAGCAGGATCGGCTTAGATGAGTAGCCGCGTTTGACCATGGCCTCGTAAAGAAGCGTGAATTTGTCGGTGCTTCCTGGCGCTCCGCGCACCTCGCCAAGATCGAAGCCAGCGATGGCAATGCCCGCATCCATGAAGGCCTCGAAATACATTTTATGCTCCACAATCAACACCTTGCCTTTGATCGTTGGTGCATACCAAATCCAAGGTTTGCCTTTGGCCGGCTGTGGTGAGGCGTAGATAAAGGCCTTGTTACCTTCGATATCGAAGATGTCAGCTTTCGTGGGGGTCGGTTTTATGGCATCTGTCTTCTTGGGCGAAGGCTTGTCCGACGAAGGGGCTCGCTTCCATACCTCCGGTCGCACAATCTGCTTCGCGATCTCCAGTTTCTCCAGCAGTTCCGGATAGGGAACTTCCTGCACACTCACGTTCTTATCGATGGCGAGTCCGGCGGCGATGGCAGCGCTCTGGCTCAAGGCCATGAAAACCGGCTCCATGCGGATCGAACCATGAGCAACATGCGTCGCGGAAACACAGATGGGAGAGAAGAGGTTTTCGCACTCGCCCTTCTTAGGAACGATCGAGCGGTACGAGATGCCATACGGCAGGGGCGGCGTGCGCCAGATGACGCCTTCGTTCTGGACCTTGCCGTTATCGGTGACAATATGTTGCACGCAGTGCGAGTCCATGCCGAACGAACCGAGTCCGACCGGATCGGGTGCTGTGCGTTTCCCTGAGCAGTCGAGTTGCGTCATCACATAGTCCCCCACCATGCGCCGCGCCTCGCGGATATAAATCATCCACGGCCAACCACCATTGTCGGTGAATTCATCCTTGGGTAATCCGTAGGCCGCCGTCTTCTTGCGAATGCTTTCCGGCACGCGCGGACTGTTCGCCATCGTCCACAGAAAGCCGCGAATGTAAGTTTCATGCTCCTTCTCAATCTCGCGGCGGCGCTCGTAGCTGGCTTCGGGATAGTCCCAATTCACTCCGGGAAAATCCGAGCCGACCGCGTGCATATTGTTCCAATCCACTTTCTTTCCACCCGCCAGCGGCTCAACAAGTGCTGGCAACCGCACGTCGCCCGCATCGAAGTTCCGCAGCAGCAGTTCGTGATCGACCTCTCGGTAGTCGGGCGGTTTTTCGATGGGGATGCCGCTCGCGGGTTCCGTCGTGAGACAAACGCGATAATTATAAGCCTGAATCTTCTTGTCGCCCTGGCCGTTCCTGAGGCCTTCCCCGTGGTGAATATGCGGCAGCAGACCGCTCGCAAGGTCGCCCGGCTTTACATAAGGATCGACTTCCTTGACGAAGTGATCCTTGTCCTTCTGGCTATAATGGACGCGCGGATTGGTGTCCCCGCGCCGCACACCGGCCATGTCCTCGCCGTATTGGGTCTCCGGCTCGCGCCCGACCGTGTAGGACACGCCCGCCGCCGCCATCAAATCGCCGACGTAGGTCGCATCGATGAACATCTTGCCGTGAAAGGTTTTACCGCTGAGCGTTGTGATGGACTTGATGCGCTTGCCATCCATCGTCACGCCCTTGCCGACAGTGCGGTCGAGCTTTTCGTTGTAAACCACGGTCACCCCGGCAGCCTTGATCATCTGCTCGAACACCTTCTTTCCGACGTGCGGTTCGAAACTGCGGATGAAATTCGTCCCGTAAGCTTTCGCGACGTCGTCATAGAACTCGGAAGCGATGCCGCCGAAGGTGTTCCGATAGCCGAGAAAGTCGGTCGCACCAAGTCCGCTCGAACTCATCCCGCCAGCAAAACCGGTGGGATTCACCCAGATAACCGAACGTCCCTCGCGCTTGGCGGAAATCGCCGCAACGACGGCACCGGAAGAATCGCCATACACCACGACATCATGTGATGTCGCCGGGGAATCGGGTGCGCCGCTGGCACTCGGCAAGACCGATGGGAGGCAGCAGAGGATGAGAGCGATAATGTTTTTCATAGGTTTACTTCAGATATTCTTTCGCCCGAGGATCGACATACTCCTCGCGGCTCAATTTTTGCCGTCGCCGTTCTTGTCGTAGCTTTTGAAGACCGCTTCGAGTCCCTGGCGGTTCTGTTGACCAAGTTGGAATTTTTCCAGCGTCAAGAAGTCATCCTTGTTGGTGTCCCATTCCGTGAAGTGAAGGTTGCTATCGACTCGGATTCTCCCGGTTGGCTGTCCGCCTGCACCGGGTGCCGATTCCGTGGCGGGTTTCTTCGGGGCTGGATTGGCCGGTTTGTTATCGGGTGCGGGTGGCGACCACTCCGCAGGCTTAGGATTGGCGACCGTCAGCGGGAACTTGTCCGCATGGCTGCCCATTTCCTTGGTCAACAGGGCGGTCAACTCGGCAACCTTCGCAGCGTGTTCGGGCTTGTCAGCGAGGTTGACCAGTTCATGCGGGTCACTGCTCAGATCGAAAAGCTGGGTACGATCCACGAGCGGATAACGGATGAGTTTCCAGCGGTCGTCGCGAATGGCGCGCTGGCAGTCGCGGTAGCCTGTGTAGAGCAAGTCACGGACTTTCGGCTGCTTGCCACTCAGGATCGGAGTGATGCTCTTGCCTTCGACGCCATCGGGGATTTTCGCACCTGCGAACTCCGCGAACGTCGGGAACAAGTCCATCAGGTAAACCAACGCGTCGCTCTTGCCTTTGGAAATGCCGGGGCCTGCAATGACCAGCGGCACGTGCATCCCGCCGAACTCATACAGGTTTTGTTTTCCAAACAGCCCGTGTTCACCCAGTGAGAGTCCGTTGTCGCCCGTGAAGATGATGATCGTATTGTCCCACTGGCCGCTGGCTTTTAATTCGGCAAAGATGCGCCCGACGTGATGATCGAGTCCGGTGATGCAGGAGTAGTAATCGGCGTTCTGCTGTTTCGTGTCCTCGGGGGTCCGCGGCCACGGCGCGAGCTTTTCATCCCGCACTGCCATCTCGCCATTGTCGAAAGGATGCTGTGGCAGGAAGGCCGGCGACAGCGGGATTTTCGCCGGATCGTACAGCTTGTGAAACTGCGGCTCGGCAGAACGCGGATCGTGCGGGACGGGCGGCGCAATGTAGATGTAGAACGGCTTCGTCTCGTGCAAGGCCGTGCGCGATTGTAGGAACTTGATCGTGCTGTCGGCGAGTCGCTGACTGCAATGAGCGCGGTCGTCTGTGGGGGTCTTGCCACCCGCTTCGTCCCTGATGGTGGTTTCAAACTCCGCCAGTCCTGCGGGAAAGCCATTGCCATATTTGCCCAGGTGCCACGTCTGATAGCCAGCGGCCTGAATGATTCGCGGCAAAAAAGTCGTTGGATCCTTGGCATTGGGTGCTGCACCAGGAGCACCAGGAATACGCTGCCACGAGCGACCCGTGAGCATCATCGTGCGACTCGGCGTGCAGACCGCCCCGACCATCGAGCCCATCGTGTAGCAATGCGTGAAGGTCATGCCGCGCTCGACTAGCGAATCGAGATTCGGCGTCTGGAGCAACGGATTGCCGAGCGCGCGCAAACCGTCCGGGCGGTGATCGTCCGCGTGGATATGAAGAATGTTCGGCCGTGGGGCGGAATCAGCACAAAATGCGCGGTCTAACGAATATAATAAACATACCGCCGAAGCCGTGATTATAACGAGTGGAGTTAATAAATTGCGAAGTTTATCGCCCAATAAACTGAGTGGCATAGCTTTTCGGGATGATCGCATAATAGACCGTTGCTGAGGTTAGTTTTATGGAATTGGGCGGCAAACACGACGATGTCCGCAGTCCAACAGCGAATTAACGATTGGGTAACATAAAAACCATTAGACCGCATTATCGGCGTTGCCCGGTTCCGGGCCAAGTCTCACCGCTCCTTCGGCCAGTGTGTGACAGCGGGCGAAAAACAATTCTTGCCGAGATAAGTTCAGCACGCCGCAGTTCACGTCGCCCCGCGCACGGGCCTCGATGGCTACGGCTACAACGCCTTTCTTGAGCAATGGCTGGAAAAGGTCCGGCGGCACCAAACGACGACAAGGCCGCGCACGTTAGCGTGATGACTGATAGCACGGTAAAGAAGCGGCGAGAGAACAAAGGAAACAAACTCATGGATTGATTTTTTGCTTGTGGTTTGACCTTGATGAAACTAGGTAGTTGCGGTCGTTCCGAGGTCGCCTGGGTTGCGGCGTCGGTTACTAAAACTATTTGCTTCCGTAAATATCCAACTCGTAAATGGACCAATGATATTTTTCGCTCTTTCCGGTCTGCGTGATTCGGACGAAGCGTGCGTTTTGCTCAGGAAAGCTAATCATTGTGATCCCCAATTGACCAGCACCCGTCGCGACCGGCTCACTCCACTTTTCACCATCGTCGGAAACGGTCACCGCATATCCGGTGGGAGAATCCCATTGGGCCCAGGTATTGTCGAGAACCACGGCACTAAATGCCTGTTTCTTCTGCAAATCGACTTGGAACCATTGCCCCGGATACTGCACCTTGGTCAAGTCACGCCAGCCGGTCCAATGATCGCCGTCGATGGCATTCGCGGCCGAGATGTCCACTGGTATTTTCCCGCCACTAAATAGATAGATTCCGTCCACCACCGATGCCGAAGCCGTCCAGCCTTTCTTATCGAGCGGACGACCCGACACAGGTGTGGTCAGCAAGGCGGGCTGTTTGTTCGAGTGGTTGGTCAGGGTTCCCCTCCCGACGAATTTCCAAGTCCCCGGGACGACTTTGAATTTTACATAATCGGAATCTTCGCCATCCCATTGGACACCAGCGACTCCTTCTCTAAATTTTCCATCCCAGATCGTCACTTGATTGGCATGGATGCTCTCGAGTTTTGTAAACGAGCCTTTCGGAATTCCCACAATGGCGGTCGTGTCAGCGGGCGAGGTAATTTCGAGGGTGTATTCGGTTGCGGTCTTTTTCAGCTCGACCGTCACGTTCCCTCGGATCGAGGGAACGGTCACTTTGATCGCCGTTAAAAATGCTTCCTTCGGTAAAACCTGGTACGTTTTCCAGCCCGGTTCGACGGGCGACACTCCGGCAATGGTATGCGAGAGAAGTACGACCGGCGGATTCCAACCGTGATTTAGCGTTGAGCCTTCGTCAAAAGCGTCGATTTGCGACGCCCACCAGCGGTCGTAATGTTCCCACAAAGTAGTAAATGAGCAGGGGATCATCGTCTTGTAGCGTTCGTGCATACGCAGCAGGGCATACTCTTGCTTCCCCATTTTGCACAGCGATTCGAAGACCCAGCGGTCGAAGAAACAACTTGCATAGGTTTTCTTCGTCAAGACATGTTCGTAGATCGCGGGCCACTTATCGCGGTCGGCCAAACCGACGTTCACGGCCATCGCATTCGCGCGGTCGTCCGGTTCCTTCACCTGAGAGGACATATAGTAGTTCCCCTTCCAAAATTCTTTGTCGAAGGAACCTTGAATGCTGACGAGCTTTGCGTCGATTTCCGCCACATCGTCATCATGACCGGTGGCCAGGACAATTTTCTTGAGCGTTCCGAGACAGTTATAATAAAAGCACGTTTCAATCACCGCGGTGTCTTTGTTTTCCTTGCCCCAATCGAACCACGTTCGTTGATTGCCAAACTTGTACGTATTGAAGAGAAATTCTTTCGTCGGTGCGTAGACCATCCGCATCGACTCCAGATCGCCAGTCTGCAAATAGTAAAACCATAACCCATAATCGCCGAGAAACTCCAGATGCTGGCCCGGATAGAACTTCGGCTGCAGTTTCCGCACGACCAACTCCTTGCAGAGCCGATGTGATTTCGCATCGAACGCATAAAAACACTGATTGAGTTCCGGCGTTCCATCGCCCCAGAAACCAACTCGTTCGCGGTCGGGACAGTCGTAGAAATGATCTCTCATGCAAAGATAGGCGGTTCTGGCCCCTTTCTTCCACAATACGTTGTAGTCATTGTCATTGCACTCAAAAGACCCGGCAAAAGTCGTGTCGTAACCAGTTTCCCGATACTTCACGGCCTTGACCGTTACGCCCGCAGGGATCGTATAAATGGCCCCCTCGCCGCTAACCCATTTCTTCGCCTCGAACTCTTGCAGGCCAGTGCGGGTGGTATACGTTTCTGTCTTGGTGAGGTATAGCACCAAAGGGTTGCTGGAGTTGAAACGAATTTCCTTGCCAGCCTCGGCCTCGACTTCGATCCAGGGTTGAAAATGGCAATTGTACGGCATCGTGCCAACCAGCTTCCAAGGTTTATCCTCTACGTGCGGAAGGTCTTTGGAAATCCGCACATAGTCTTTGTGGCCATAATCCTTGAGACCTGGGGCGAGTGTGCTGGTTCCCTCTTCACCCAGCGCAGCGGAAGCGGCGACGTTGAATAAGAGAGCGGCGATGATGGCGAAGCGGGTAAGCATTTTCAAGCCTATTAGTCTGTACTATGGTTTTATCTGATTATTAACTTATTAACGCGACCCCTTTTCCGACACCAGCGGCACTTCGCAAAATGTCAGCGCGGCGATTCCATTCTCTCCACGCAGCACCGTTGCCGGCTTCCACGACTTACTGTCGAGGTACGTTAGGGTGTGGGCCGTTGAAGCAGCATTCAGTTTCAACGTCATTTGCTTGCCTGAAACTGTGCCCGATACGATCATACCGTTCTGGCCATCGAGGTAAAACTGACCGACGAGCGCATTGTCCCACTTCACCGGTTGATCGAATTCCATCGTGATTTCGTCCCGCTTGTCGTTGGAGAAAAAGGCCCGCTGCAAGTTCGGCGGCGTGATCGATTCCTTGAAGACCTTGCCATAACTGTCACGTTCGACGAGGGGATAAATGAGTTTGGCGATTTCCACGTAACCGGCGGGCGGAAAGTGACACCCACTGTCGGGCTGAACCCCCAGCGTGGACATGATACTCATCTTGGAAAATGCCGTCGGCAAATTCCGTTGCACCTCTCGCAGCCGGTTGTCCGATCCATTGCTGCCCATCGAACAGGCATTCGGCCAAATCTGAAAGACATAATAACGCTGAATGTTAGGATAATCTTCCTTCCAAGCCGCCGACATGTCGATGAAATACTGTCGATAGTTTTCATAGCCGAATCCGCCGGTCGGGCCATCGGCACCTTGATCGTTTTCACCCTGATGCCACAGCACTCCGCGAATTCCATGCGTGAGCTTCGCTTGCTGCACCCGCCACAGTAACCGACCGTAAATCGTGTTCATGTCGGTCGGACTTTCCGGGTTGCGTTGGTGCAGATCGATCCGGGTGCCACCGACCGCACCATTGATGAAGCAGATGGGAATCTTCTGACTCTCCACCAAGCGTTTCCCCAATTCCATCCCCCAATAGCCAATCTGCAATTTTTCCCCGTCCTTATTGCGATGCACGGCTGGCCCCCACATTCGCACACCTTGCGGACTGCCAGACATGCTGCCAAAAGTGCGAATCCAAGGGCTGCGGAACTTCGGGTCTTCGCCCTCGCCCCAATCGGTCGAAACGGCATTCGATTGCCCTTCGATAATGTACGCATCTCCACAAATCAAATTGGCAACGGTGCGGACGATTTTTTCTTTGTCGCCTGTCTTGGTGCCAAACTCGATTTTGTACTTAATCAATCCCGGCTTGAGCTTGATCGAAAGCGTGTACGACTTGTCCGCCGCCGGATTTTGGCTCACGCTGTTTTCTAGTTTGTCATCCGCATACAGCTTGAGAAAGACCGAGTCGGCCTTCTCGGTCAGTGTGCCGTTGTAATGCAGCGTTCCCTCGTTCTTGTCGTCGCGGGCATAGAACTGACCGTCCTCCGGTTGTTCATCCTTGGCCGGTGTCCGCGTGACCCAGGCATCTTCCGCTGGCTCTTTGACACTAATCATTGTCGAGCGAACGACATTCTCGCCGCCGTTGTTAATCGCCACCGTGACCTTCAAATCTCCGCTGTTTTGTGAACGCTTGAGGGCCAGTCGATCCGGCAAAATTTTCTTGGTCACGGCGAAATCCGAAGTGGTCCAAGTGTAATTCAATTTGCCAGCACCTTTGGCCTGCATTTCGGTCAGGTTGGTGATTTTCGGAATCACGCGGATCGTGTCGCGACCGTTCCAATTCTTCGGCACTTGCAACGTAAACACCGGTTCAGGAATGTCTTCCTTAATGGTCACGGCGACATCCTTTGTCTTCACTTCGGTCGGATAAATAGCCTTGAATTGTAGCGAGAGCGACTTATCGCCGACGACTCGGCCCGCTTCGAGCGTGTAGTTGAAGCGGTCTGTGGCGACGACCGATTCTTTGCCATCGCGTTTTACAATCCAGAAGACCTTTTGGGCACCGCCTGCCTTGGCAGAGATCGAAATGCTCTGACCCTCCGGCACACTAACTTGCGTTTGTGAAACGGAGAACTCATCGCCCGTTTGCACGACGGGACCGACGAGCCTGGACTGAGTCTTCTGGTTTTCGTATTGCAGCTTGACCCAATCGGCCGAGCGGACGACTCTGGAAATACGGACCTCATCAATATCACCGACGAAGTCGAAATTATTGGACCAACCGCCGATCCACATTCCCGCCGGACTTTTCAGCGCGAGCGGTGCGTCAGCCGATTTATTATTGCCGTCCAGAACGCCGTTCACGTAAATTCGCGAATCACCCTTCTCGTACGTGTGAACGATGTGTGCCCATTCCGAAACTGGTACCCCGCCGCTTTGCACATTGCCACCGGAGAAGTAACAATCCATTTTCACGTGGGGCGGACTAGGCAACTGCATCACGACTTTTCCCTGAGCTTTTTCATTTCCCCAGGCCACGATGTTGCTATTGGTTTTTTCCGCTCGGAACCATACTTCCGTCGAATGCGAGTTCGCACCCGTGGGAAAATTGGCAATTTTGTCGCCGCACGACAAACCCTGTCCCTTGGCCAAGTGTCGGGCGGGACCGACGACGCCCGTGGTCGCGGTAGTGCCAACGTCCTTGGCTTCGACACTGCCCAGGACATCCTTCAGCGGTTCGTTCATGTGCAGAACGGCGAGATAACCGTTCGACTCATTGAAGACGGCTGGGCCGTTGGATTCACTCTTCGCGTTCGGTTTGCCCCAATGGAGTTTTAGCTCCTGTCGCTCGTTCCCTTTCACCTTCGGAACGCGAACCCAAATGCTGGCGACACCCCGCTTCGCATCCCACTCCTCAATTTCGTAGGGGAGGGCCTTGCCCGATGATGATGAAAAACGAATATCCTCGCCATTGGCCTTCGCTTGGCTGAAGTCCAAAAAATCCTTATGGAGTCGCACGAGTACGGGGAAATTCTCGACTGCGGCCGAAGCCGGAAGATTCGCTCCGTCCGGCGTGGTAAGCAAAAATAGCGATCCCGAATGTTGCCATCCCGGATATTGGGCAAAACCCAAACGATCCATCGCTAGCGGCAATAAAAACAGCAAGCAAAGCTGACACCAGTGTTTCGGAAACATCGTGTTCTACCTTAGGGTGGCTGTCGCATCAGTAACTGTCGCAATCATTTTAGCAATTGCGAATGGTCGTATGGTAGGTCCGTTTACGGACTTTCCCGCCATAGGCGGTATTAGGCCCATGCTTTAGCATGGGTCGGATGAGTGGCCAACCGAATTCCTCGTCGCCCTACATTCTCCCACCCCGCCGAAGGTGGCGGGTGGGAGAACTGCGGTGGTTCGCGCGGGATTAACCCATGCTAAAGCATAAGCCCAATACCCGCTTCGCGGGAAAGGCCGCAGGAAGCAGCCTCAGCAAATCGCTCGTTATTCGCCACCAAAATTGCCACATGGTTGAACGAACACTTTTCCATTCGCACCCGTCACGGCGACCGTTATTTATAAATCAGTCCTTAATTGGGTTGGGCACTGAACTCGCAAAAACCGGCCACGACTTCCCGAGGGATGCTGTTGTATCGGCGGACTTCCATTATAACACCGGCAATTGCGGCAGCGGCGGCGCGGCCCGATGTTTCGTCGCCAGATTCTTCACCAGCGTGTGACAGATCGCATCGAAGACCGGCCCCGTCTGGGCATCGACGAAGTTCTCCGTCGTCTGTCCTTGATCGCCATTCACGCGGATCGAGATATTGATTGGCACTTCGCCCAAGAAGGGAACGTTCAACTCGGCCGCCTTTGCCTTCGCACCGCCATGACCAAAAATGTCGTACCGCTTGTCATTGTCGGGACACAAAAAATAGCTCATGTTCTCGACCATGCCCAACAGGGGAATGCCGACCTTGCGAAACATCCCAATCGCCTTGACCGCGTCGAGCAGGGCGACATCTTGCGGCGTGCAAACGATCACCGCTCCGGTCAGCGGCAGAACCTGCGACAAGGTGAGAGCAATATCGCCCGTCCCCGGCGGCATGTCGATAATCAAGTAGTCCAGATTGCCCCACAGCGTATCGCGGAGCATTTGCATAATCGCCCCGTGCAACATCGGCCCTCGCCAGACGACCGCCTCACCCGGCGGCACGAGCAGCCCGATCGACATCATCTTTAGCCCGCCCGCCTCGGCCGGGACAATTTTATTATCGAGAACCTCTGGCCGTCCACTCACGCCGAGCAAGTGCGGGATACTCGGTCCATAAACATCTGCGTCGAGCAGGCCCACCTTGCAACCCTTGCGTGCCAGTCCCAACGCAACGCAGGCCGCAATGGTACTCTTGCCGACGCCCCCCTTGCCCGAGCCGACCGCGATCACACTCTTGGCCGGGAGTCCGATCTCGCCGAGTTTCGTCGGCGGCCGATCATGAACGGCGTGCTGGATCGTGACTTCTCCCAGTTCAGGAAATCGCTGTTCGAGCAGACCCATCAGTTCCGACCGCGTTTCGTCCCATAGGGGAGCAGAATGGGTTGTCAGTTCGAGGACGAGCGAGAGCCGATTGCCGTCCAGCTTCACCTCGCGAACTTGCCCCATCTCCACGACGGAACGGCCCGACTCGGGGTCTTTGAACTCGGCCAAAACGGCTTGCACGGCGGCTGCGGAAATCGACATGTATGACCTCGATGAAAAATGTTCAGTAGAACTACCCAAATTACCGCAATCAACCGACAAGGTACAGGGGCCGAATTGGGCCAATTCAGTCATCTCATCCAAGGTATTTTCGCAATATACGGCGTCGAGGTCGTCGGTCGCGGGCGGAAGGGTCACTTTCACCACCCGATGTTCTTGATCGTAATCGTAACGGGTCGTGTGGTGCAGGTCGTCGGTGACGGTCCGGCGGTTGCCCGAAACATCGTAAGGATTCGGCACGAATTAACTTCCCGTTTTGAAAATAATGAGTTAGCCGCGACGCGGAGCGGAGCGTGGAAGGATCACTCAACAACCGTGTCGAAAACAAAGTAAAATCGGGAAGTTATTTCGGTTCAATTCCTAAGTAATCTTCGTCGTCGGACCGTCGTTTTGCCGTTCGTGCTGTCCGGTTGTTGCTCGGTTCGAACGCGAATCCCAACTTGCAAGATGGGGTCGGAGACTCTCCACTACACGCCGCCGCCCGGAACGGGTGCCACCAGATACTTTCAATGCTCATCGAAGCTGGAGGAAACGTCAACTTGCGTAACAACCAAGGCCGTTCAATACTCGCACTGGCTGCCCAATACGGAAATCGGAAAATAGTCAAATTGCTCGTCTCCGAGGGTGCCGACGTCAATGATCAAAGCCCAGACGGAGAAACCGTATTGGGCTTAGCGGTTCGTGACAAGAGACACTCCATCATCGAGAAGTTGATGACAAATGAACACGTAGACGTAAACATTCGAGACACAAAACGGAACGGGCTTACCGCACTGTTGACTGCGTGTTCAAACCATGATTCGCGAGCACTATCGCTTTTATTAAAATCGAATTTGCTAAGCTCTCGGACGATTCAACAAGGCATTCGATGGACGTCGATGGATCCCCAGGCGAAAGCCTTTAAGAAAATTCTCGTGAATGAGCATCGTCGGCGATTTCCCGCCTCCGCCGCAAAAAAAAGAACACGCCCCGAAAAGTAATAGACGCAATTCTCGACGGTCGCCTCTGTTGAAAACGAAGGTCTCCACGTCTGGCGTGCTGACTTGCGACCAGGGTAGTTTCGCCAGTACTGCGGCGATGCCGTCGATCTCGCGCCTAATCACACTACGCGCCCACCCAACCCGCGAAGCCCGACATTGCCATTCGGTCCTGACACCTTATCCGCGACCATCAAGTGGTTGTTTGCTCGAAACTTGTCAGTCTTTCGATCAATTGGTCCGTTTTTATCTCCATCCCGTCCCTATCAACGGATCGAGCGATGTTTGCCCGACAGTCGATCAGCGTAGACAAACATTGTATCCGAGAATCAATGTCCGTACCGTAGCGTTGTTTTACGAAATTCGCGATGTCCTCACTTGTTTCGGCTGAAACACGTGCTGGATCGACCGAGGCTCCGAGAAGTTCCGCGCAAAATTGTCGGATGAACCGTTCGCGGCGTGACATAAGTGGGACTATGTACGTAAGGATTCCACCCAAAACGCCAATAACAAAAGCCGATAATAGGCCACGCATCGCAATCGTTGCGAATTCGTCCAGGCGGTCTCCTCTCAGGAACATGATCCCCGGGACGATTACGAAGAAACCGACAATTGTAAGCGCACCAAACAGACCGCGCGCATACGCTATCGCGGCGGACGTCTTGTCAATGGAAGCCAGACGTATTCCCTGAATCGACATCGTGCGTGTCTCGGCGATAAAGGGAATTCCTGCAACCTTCGACGTGCCAAAACCCAAAAAGTAGTATGATTCAAGCGGATAAATCGGCAGGGCTTGCAGCATTACAAACTTGGTAACGATGGGGGTTCCCGCAACCTTTTTTACACGACCGTAGGTATCGGTGCCCGAAAGGACAGTAATGAACATGCGAAACTTTCTTGTGGCGGGACACCTTTGCAAAATAATTTGTTCGTCGCGGGTGCCCCCTGAAAGAGCCCGCCATGTTAAGACGGTAAATTTTATGAGTTGGTTGGTAACGGTACAAGAGGGGCACTTAAAAGGTGTCAGGAACGAATGGCACTGCCGGTTGGTAGGAAAGGAGTTGCGTCACGCGGCCGCTTTTGGTTCGGAATGCCTAAAGGGGACGGGAGGCGATTAAAACGACTCCCGTCCCCTTTAGGCATTTGCCGAGGCGATCATATTGATAGACGGTCGTGATCGTTTGACCGGCGTTGGTCGGGTGGGGCTGCTCGACAGAGACCTTGCGACCGTCAGCGTCGTAATGATTCGTCACGACCCGCTCGCCGCCGGGATATGAAGTGTGAACCTCGATAATTTCGCCCGCGTTGTTGTAGACGTTGCGAATATACGCCCGACCAGCGGAAGTAGCGGGCAAGGTGGTTTTTTCGAGCCGGTCTTGCGCGTCATAGTCGAACGACGTTTCGTTGCCGCCCGCATCCTTCGACGTTTTAACATTA
>JAYUFG010000060.1:0-7194 GCA_043738845.1 Planctomycetaceae bacterium | reverse complement strand
ATGAAGGGAGCGACGTCACTTGTACAAGCTGCTATCCGGCCGAATGCGTTTCGCCGATTTTTTCGGTCGCGGTACGTGAGTTGAATTCCGATGAACTTTGTTCGCCGTTACTTTCGCCAACCTGTTCGCCAGCATTCGCATCGCCTGGCTCGCCCGCCGCGGCATTTTCATCCGCACGAATCTCCGCCATCCGACGTCGGCGTTTGAAATAGTAGGAAACACCGACGACGAACACAATGCCCACCACGATATAGACCAAAAACCGCTCAATCGACTGGATCCAATCCTTGATTTGTGGGCCGAGCCAATAGCTCAGCCCGAAAAATGTCGCCACAACCACTGTCGCACACAGCGCGTCAATGGCGAGAAACCGGCGAAAGGGCATTCGTAAAATACCGGTCGTCAAATAGACAGGCATTCTCAGTCCCGGCAGAAATCGCACAATAAACAACAACCGCAGGCCATGATTGCGGATCATGTGTTCGGCCTTTTTTTCACGATCTGGCGTCAGAAAACCGACCCACCAAGGATGATCTTTGAGAACGGAGCGGCCGAAGCGATAGCCGATAAAATAGATAACGGAGTCACCGGCAATTGCCGCCAGGATCGTACAGGGTAACGCAATCCGCCAATCGAGCGTTCCGGTCCGACTGAGAACGCCAGCCGCCACAATCGGAAGTTCCTCCGGAATGGGCAGCCCGCAGCCTGTTAGAAACAGGGCCAGCGTGATACCGACGTATCCGGTGAGCATGGCTTCGATCATCGGGCACCGGGAGAAATAAACAAACGGGGTGATTCAACGCGAGTTTCGCTGGCCTGATTGTAACCGAATCTTTGGTCGGGCGTCGATGCTGACCCCGATTCATTTGGCTGAAAAAATTGCCGGTCGCCCGAAAAAACATTGCGAAAAATGCTCTCCGTACTGGAAAACGCCTGCGAGGGAACCTACGATACACGCTGATTTCTGTAATTCCACGTTCCCTGCTGACACCACGAGCCTGCTTATGCCCAAAAAATCTTGGACCTTAATTGACACCTCGCTCGACACCTATGACTTCGACGTGGCCGTCGCGCCGGAGGATGTGGGTGGCACTGCGAAAGGTTACGAAATCGAGGGAGCCGTGTTGCAGGGTGGCCTGCGCGATAATTGCGAAACGGTCGAGATCAACAACGGCACGCTCAAATTTATCGTACTCCCGAACCGCGGGATGGGAATTTGGAAAGCGTGGCACGGCAAGACGCAACTGGGTTGGAACTCGCCCGTCAAAGGTCCGGTACATCCTTCGTTCGTCAATCTTGGTGAGCCAAGCGGACTCGGTTGGCTCGACGGCTTTGATGAATTGCTGGTTCGTTGCGGGCTACATAGCAACGGCGCACCGGACTTCAATGACAAAGGAATTTTGACCTATCCGCTGCATGGACGGATTGCCAATTTGCCCGCCCATAAATTGGATCTTTCGGTCGATGGCGACACGGGCGAGATCAAGCTCGTCGGGGTCGTTGAGGAGAACCGCTTTCATTTTCAAAAACTGCGGCTGACTTCGACGATTCGTACCAAAGTCGGCGAGCCGGGCTTTCGCATCTCGGACGAGATCACGAATCTTTCCGGTGCGCCGGGTGAAGCTCAATTGTTGTATCACGTCAATTTCGGCCCGCCCCTTTTGGATCCTGGTGCGAAACTTGTCGCGCCCGTCAAGACGGTTGTTCCTCGCAACGAACATGCCGCAAGCGGAATTGCTCAATGGGACAGTTACGGCAACGAAATGTCCGGTGCGAAGGAACAGGTTTACTTTTTGGAACTGCTGGCCGACGCGACGAATCTTACGCAGGTTTTGTTGAAAAACGCTCACAGCACGCAAGGAGTTAGCCTGAAGTTCTACAAAAAACAACTTCCGTGGTTCACGCAGTGGAAAAATACACCGACCGCCCAGGATGGATACGTGACGGGTCTGGAGCCGGGGACAAACTTTCCCAACCCACGTTCGTATGAAGGGACGCAAAGTCGGGTATTGAAACTCAAGCCGGGCGAAACGGTCAAGTTTGAATTAGGAGTTGAGTTTCATGCCGACGCCGCTGGCGTTAAAACGGCCGAAGCCGCCATCGCCAAAATCCAAGGCGACACGAAACCCAAAGTCTTCGACACACCGCAAGATGGTTGGTGCGCAACGTAAGGAGCGATCTTGCGCAAGCGGCGTCCCGCCGATTAAAGAACGCGACATGATGCCGCGTTTACACTGGAGGCGTCATTTGCAGTCTACCAAAAAAATTTCCATCTATGTGAGACACGACACATCGTGTTGGCGTATAAATAACGGTCGCGTTGTCGTCCGTCACGACGGCAAAAAACGTCCTTTCGCGGAGAGGCTGTGAATTTATTGAATTGCAACCGATCGGTAGGGTCCGCTGTGCGGACCATTCGTTTGCGAGATCTGTTTTTCACGCAAAATACCAGGGTGAATCGCGAACTCCCGGTCCGCACAGCGGACCCTACAACTAAACAATGACGAACCTTCCAATAAATTCACAGCCTAGGAGCGAAAGACAACAATGGTGTTCGCAGGCTGCGGTAAAGCATATTTTGGTTCTTTTGTCGCCAATTAAGATTGGGGCATTTTTTGGAAATGATGAATGCGAAACGATGAACGATGAAGGGGGATTTCAGTTCGGGACACCGTTTTTGTGATCATCGGACGACGTACACTACTGCTTATTTACCAACTACTTGCGTTTGAACCTTCTGCTCGAAACATTCCTTGCAAATGCTCGCGACGTCACGAGTCCACTTTGGGTATTCATCTGGTAACGGAAGTACGCCGTCATGCACACCGTGCCTGTTTGCAAATTCACTCGAAAGCAAAAACGTATCGACGAGTTGATCTTCAAATTCATAGACGACATTAACCGCGCCGTTTTTCGATTCCGCCTTCGTTGGGTCATCGCAAATATCGGGCGAAATACACATGACCTGCTGGCACCCGTGGATTGGACAAATGATTCGCATTGCCATTCCTTTGAAAAAAGTCCAAGTAGAGATCTCAATTTGGCAGAATCGTGTGCTTCGACCCATGCGGCCTGAAGAACTTCTCTAACGGGCAAAGAACGCCGAAACGGTGTCAGGAACAACTGGCATCTTTTTGACGACTCGTCTATCGTCGGACGATGCGTTCGACCGTTTCGCGAAACTCTTTCAGTTTCAGCGGTGCCGCCAGAGCGACGCGATGCTCGGAGAGTTTGGCGTGTTCTTGATAGGCGGCTTGTTTTTCACCCAACATCAGAATCGCCGGAACATCGCGAGTTTCCGGGTGCATTCCGAATTCATTGAAGGCTTCTAACGCGGCCTCCTTCAATTCGCCCGTGCTGAAGACAACGCAATCGGCCGGTCGGGTCGCTTGGGACGCAAACCAAGAGGCGGGACGTTGCGGGTCATTGGTTACGAGTACGCGATATCCGTTTTGCTTGAGCTTGTCTCGCAGAATGTTTTGCAATTGCTCGTTGGACTCGACGATCATCAGGCTCGCGCCAGACGACGCGACGGCTTCGGTGCGACCTTCGGCCAGATGCTTGGCGGCGATTTTAAGTTCGGCGTACATTTCGCCCGGCTTCTGATAACGGGAGCCGACATTTAATTCCATGGCCCGATTGACAATGTTGGCCAGATTCCGCGGCACTTGCGGAGCAACCTCGAACAGCGGTTTCACGGCCGTGAAACGGGCTTTGTTCATCCTTTGAACTTTATCGTTCGTTTCTGAAAGCGGCGGCACGCCTGCCAGCATGTGATAATAAATGCAGCCCATGAAGTAAATGTCGCTGCGCAGGTCGTTCTTGCGAACGCCCGTCAATCGCTCGAGCGTGGCGTAATCAATTGTGCGTGGATTTGGAAAATCGGCCAGCTTGTCGTCGGCGATGGTGGGATCGGCGGCGGCGAGACCAAAGTCGGCCAGCTTCGCCTGTCGCTGGCTCGAAATCAAGACGTTGGTCGGTTTCAGGTCGCGGTGGGTGATTCCTTTTTGAAAAGCGAAATCAAGTCCGGCCGCCATATCGGCCATCAACTTCACGGCTTCCGTTGGATCCCACTTGGGAGAATTGCGAAGAAACTCGGCGAGCGTTCGCCCTTCGACGAACTCCATCACCATGAAGTGCTGATTCCCCTTGGAACCGATTTCATAGATCTGAACGATGTTAGGATGTTTCAAAGCGCGAACGAATTCCGCTTCACGCAGAAATTGATCCCGCATTTCCTCGTCGGCACTATGTCTTCCTCGCAAGACTTTTACGGCGGCGATCCGCCCGGTCTCTTTATGCACCGCGCGAAACACACGCGCGAAGGAACCGGAACCAATGTGATAGACGACTTTATAATCGCCGTAAAAATAACCGGACTTTTCACCGCGCAGCAGGCGGTCGATCTGAAAACTGCTGAGGTACTCTCGCCGCAACAGAAACTGTTTCATTTGGTCGGGCGTGACGTGACCTGCCCCGATCTCTCCCCAGACGGCCTGCAATTGGCGTTCGTCGAGCAGGCTCAAATCGAACGCGCGTTGCGCGATTTGTTCTGCCGACAATTCCGTCATTTTTGCCACGCCTTCCACGTCTGAAGCCTATTGTTTCGTCTGGGTGAGAATTGCAGTATAACACGAACGCTGGCCGCGCTCGACCGGTTCATTTTAGGGTAACGCTCCGCTGCGCGTCTAACCGATTGTGGCGAAATCGGGAATTTAACTCGTTTCCCATCCTAAATCGAACGGAACGGAATTGCGGGGGCAATTTACTCTTGCCCGTCGAAGCCCTCGAGTTTTCCGCGATAGTCGTCCCGTTCGCGACGGGTCGCTTCGAGATCGAACATCAGATACTTCATATCGAGCCGCAATTGGCCAAGTGCGTCTTGCACGAGTCCCAAAATCCGGCGGCGACGCTTGGTCCCGTCCAACACCCGGCCGAGCAACATTTCCAGGTTTCCCCGGTGTTCGAGGGGCAGGGCCTGAATCGCATTGGCCATTTCTTGCAGATCGGCGGGAACTTCTTCAATTTGTGGCTTGGCGACGGGTTGGGCGGCACTCATGGTTGCATCTCCGGGGCTGTTGGGTGATGTTAATCTTATAGAGCAGGGGGCGTGCCGTAAATCAAGCCCCGGATCAACTTCTCTCGCAACCCATTTAGCAATAAGAACTTAGGGAAAACGGCCCAAAGTTAGCTTTCCAACCCCGGTGGCGAAAACACAACAACCTGATCTTACGCTTTTCCACAACTCTCGATATAAGAACAGCTTACGTCAAAGCAACAGGACCGACGGGATGTTGTTTTTGGTCAACAATGTCGGCTTGAACGCAGGATGTTTTTTCTCACCACGGTGTTCGAAGGAAGGATCTCCGGTTTGGACCGTTTCGTACTACTTCCGCAGACCTTAACGACCGCTAGCGCGGCTTTTCGCAAAATTGCTCTTCGCGGCCGATTTTCGCTGGTCGTTTTTTGTTGCCTGTTGCTGTTCGGTGGTACGTGTTTCGTTGCTCCGGTTTTCGCCCAGGGAACCTATCGCGACGACCATGAGGGGGCGGAACCCTCTTGGCACGATGGCGGCGGAGATGCTCCCCATAAATTCGACGGTCCGAAAAGAACTCAAACGCACGCCCATCAAGGAAACAGTTCGGAAATGCTCCGTTTTGAGGCGGGCGTGGGGACCACGGTCTATCTTTATCACGAGATCACTCCCGCTCCGATCATTGCGGAACTTACCGCGAACGTTTGGCTCAAAGCGGATCGTCCTGGGCCGCAGGTTTTGGCCCGCGTGGTTTTGCCGCGCACAGAAGACCCCCGCACCGGAAAACCGTTGACGATCCTGTTGCGCGGTGCGAGTTACATCGACGCGGGAAGTTGGCAACAACTTAAGATCGACGATCTGCCGGGACAACTCACACGCTACGCCCGTGCGTTGCGGTCCGAACTCAAACACGACGCCGACATCCGCGAGGCGTATGTTGATCGTGTGCTGCTCAACATCTACAGCGGTCAGGGACAATCGTCGTTGTACATTGATGATTTAGAAGTCAACGGAATGGTTCGCGTGGGCAACAATCCCGGCAACAATCCACTCGACACGCACGTCAAACCGGCGACCTTCAATGAACCGGAAAACAAACCCGTCCCGCCGGAGAAGCCGCCCGAGATTAAACAACAAGGAACGTTGCTCACGGTCGATGGCAAGCCCTTCTTTCCGCGAGGCATTCAACATCAAGGCGAACCGCTCAGTCAATTAAGTCGCCTCGGCTTCAACACCGTTTTTTTGTCATCGGCACCGACGCCGGAACTGTGCCAAGAGGCGGCTCGCCAAAATATCTGGATCGTTGGCCCACCGCCAATCAAGCAAGGTGCCGTGCCGGGTGAATCGCCCGTCCTGCCCGCTGAGTTTGGACCGGAGTATGATCGCGTGTTGGCTTGGAACTTGGGGATGGGCCTTTCGGGTCAAGACCTGAGTGCGACGATCCAATTGGCGAAGCAAATTCGCGGCGCGGACCACCGCATGAACCGGCTCGTGATCTGCAATGCGGAAGCGGACCTGCGTTCGTTCAGTCGTCAGGCTGACGTACTCCTCACACAACGCTTTCCTCTCGGGACGAGTTTAGAACTGGCCGATTATGCCGTCTGGCTTCGTGAGCGGCCGCGACTTGCCCGACCGGGGACGCCCACTTGGACCTGTGTGCAAACGCAAATTTTGTCTCGGGTGCAAGAGCAACAAACGCTCCTCTCTCGCGGCCGCGTCCTCAAGCCGGTCGTCGATGAAGAGTCGATCCGACTGTTGACCCGTGCGGCACTGGCCAACGGTGTGCGGGGAATCTGTTTTCAGTCGCAATCGCGGCTCGATCTGCAGGATGCAGAAACTCGCCTGCGGGCTGTCTCCTTGGCACTCATCAATTTAGAACTTGATCTACTCGAACCGTGGGCGGCAGGCGGAACTTTTCTCACGACTGCCGGTTGCGGTTCGACCGAGATCGTGGGTGCTGTATTACAAACTGAACGAGCCAAGTTGCTCTTGCCCATGCGGATGTCGCAGGGGGCACAATCGGTTCCGCGCCCCGCCAATCTGTCGGGTTTGAAATTCGTCATCCCCGGTGTGTCCGAGACAAATCAAGTTTTTGAATTGACGCCCTCCGGTTTTAAGTCCATTTCGCATAAGCGAGTGGCGGGCGGAATCTCGGTTGA
>JAYUFG010000059.1:0-2730 GCA_043738845.1 Planctomycetaceae bacterium | reverse complement strand
AAAACGGCTCGTCCAAGCACCGCCGAAACTGTCTTCGGTTGTGAGCAAAAACAATCGCCCGCCAGGGACCAACACCCGGTGCATCTCGGCCAAACCGGTTCGGGCGTCGGGCAAATGCTCCAGCACGTACCCACACGTAATGCAATCAAACGTCCCATCGGCAAAGGGCAAGTGACTGAGATCGGCGGCCGCATATCGGGGGCGGGCACTCTTCAGTCGTTGTCGCGCGCGGGAGAGCATCTCGGGCGCGAGATCGACGCAAATGAGTTGCGATTCTGGATCGGCATATTTCAGTAGATGTTTGGCGATCTGTCCGGCCCCACTTCCGACGTCGAGAAACCGTTGAACGCCGCGCAAATCGAATTTGCGATGGCGAAAAATCCGTTCGCCGAGTGGCGAGTGCAGGGAGAGCAAGCTAGCCGTCGCTAACAAGGCCCCTTTGGACCCAGCGTACACATTGCGAACTTTGTTGCGATACTCGGGATAACTGACTTGGCGAATGAGGTCGTTTTCGACAAGCCGATTAAATTGACCAATGACGCCCCCCCGGCCACCCTTCGAGGTGTTCTTTTTCTTCGGAGTGGGTGGATGGGGGTTCATGCAGTGGAGGATTATGTAGGACTTACAGTCTTAGTTTCGCTGCGTTCGGTTAGCCGCGCCAGCGAAGCGATTGCGACGTGCGAAGGGGGCCGAATCGGGGAAATTAAATCGCCAATTTTTCAAGCGAAAAGGGACAGGGAAATTTCACCACCCCTTAAATATACACTCTCCGGTTGTAGATATACCACTCCCCGACCAGTAAAATCAGAGCCGTCAGAACGAGCCACTTCCAGGCTTCCAGGCGGGCTGGTTCCCAACGATTGGTCGCGGCGACGGGCACATATCCAATTTTGATCCCCTCCTTTTCCCGAGGACGAATGTCACTTTCCGCCCGATCAAACAGATTCACGGCCCACCGCTCGGTGATTTTGTTTTTGTCGTACACCTCATAAATCCCGATGTCGTCGGTATCCGAAAAGTGGAATTTGCCTTGTTTATTTCGCAACACGTTCGCCGAGCGGCCCCTGGGCGTTTTAACGACCAGTGAATCGGGAACGACTTCGCCGTGCAGTTCAAACGCTTGTCCCGGCCGAACCGTGGTGGTCGTTTTCATTTCCCGCCGCCCGCCGAGATAGTTGAGCGAATTGAAAACGAAGACTGGAAAGCTTAGCTTCACGGTCCAATTCGTGTTAGCGTATTTTTCACCCTTCGCATCGACGCCGACCAGTTCAAAACCAAGCACCGCATCCTCGAACGATTCTCGCGGAGCAATCGCGAACAACACGCCTTTGTGCGATTCGATCAATTTCGTATGTCCCGGCGGCAGAGCAAACGGAAGACTCTCTCCGATCTCGACGTCGCCCATTTCGACCGACTGCATGATCGGATGCGAATGATCGGTGTCAATGATTCGCGGGACATTCATTTTTTCCGTCGGTGCGTCACCAGTCGGCGTCCAACCCACTGGCGGAAGAATGCCAATGAACAACGTGTTCGCCGCTGGCATCTGTTTTGGCGAACAGCGATCAAAAATAATCAGATCATAAGCTCCGCCACCTGCCGCGTTTTCGTAATCCGGTTTAGCTAACACTTCGGGCTTAACGAGTGAGACGTCAGCGATTCTTTGCGCACCGCCGGTGCCCGCCGCCAATTCAATCGCCGGATTTCCGCTCGTCACCACAAGCACCCGCGACTTTCGATCAGAACCAATAATCGCGAACGCTTCGTTATCGAGGGCAAAGGCGTCCTTCACATCAATCTTCAAGCGGAGCGTCCCGTCCTCCAAGTCACTCAGGTCGAACACGTCGCCAACCGATTTCTTCGGAGCCAGTTTCACTTGCTTGACATCAATCGGCTCCTTGCCGTTGTCGTGATACAACTCGGCATTGGTCGTGATTTCGCGGTCGCTGAAATTCTCGATCTGAAAAAAAGCCTGCAATCGGTCGGGCCGGTCCTCATTGCGGCGAACGCTAAATGCGGTGATCGCCACATTCTCGGCCTTCGCATCGCCGATGGGAATGAAAATCGGTTTCAGATTTCCCAGCGAGAAATCGGGCACATCACGAAAACGACCATCGCTGAAAATGTATAGATCGGCCGGAACGGCGTCTGCGACGGGCGTATCGACGCCCCCCTTGTCGCCCGTCCGACGTGGATTGGCTAAGCCCGCCGCTACTCGCAACGCCTCATCCAGGGCGGTCGTGTGATTCGTTTGCGGAATTGCGTCCAAGGCGCGGTGCAACTCGTGACGGCTTTCGGTGTACTGTTGCTGGACTCGTGTATGTTCTTGATCGGAGAAGCTGAGGAGCATGGCGGTGTCGCCCGACTTCATTTCGTCGATCAGTTCGGCCACGCGGCGTTTGGCTTCGTCGAGCCGCGTGCGTGAAGAGCCAGACTCGACATCGGTGGCCCGCATACTGGCGGAATTATCCACCAGAAAAATCGAGCGTTCTCCTGACAGTCGGCTTCCTTCCCAATAAGGATTCAGCAAAGCCAGCGCGAGGAGCAGTACAAAGGCCAGTTGCAGGAACAGGAGCAGGCTCTGGCGCATTTTCTGCCACAGACTATTGACGTGCAAATCCTCAATCGACTTTCGCCATAAAAATGTGCTGGGAACTTCGAGCGGTTGCCGCCGCAGTTTCAAAAAGTACAGCGCAATGATCGCCGGGGGCACGATCCCCAAAATCGCCC
>JAYUFG010000058.1:0-2731 GCA_043738845.1 Planctomycetaceae bacterium | reverse complement strand
CTAAAACGCCTGTCGCCAGCTCTCGAACTCGATCTACTTCGTTCACCCAAACTCGCAATTTTCCTCAAACGACAAACTAACCCAAAACCGTGCCCATTCAAAAATTATGATAATGGAGGGTGCAGGATTCGAACCTGCGAAGGCAGAGCCATCAGATTTACAGTCTGACCCCTTTGGCCGCTCGGGAAACCCTCCGGACAAGTCGCTGAAATCGCGTTCGCCAACTCCCCAAAATCACTCCGCAAACAACCACTCAGCGAACCGTAGTACGCGAACAGGGATCAACGCCTAACTCCTGGCCATTACTCCTCTTTTGCACCAACGAAACATCAAATGCCGCACCCCGCTCAATCAACGCGGTACGCCGCGCAATCTACGCAGAGCTGGCGGAGGGACTTGAACCCACAACCTGCTGATTACAAATCAGCTGCTCTGCCAATTGAGCTACGCCAGCCGCAGAAGCTCCTACGGAAAACATGTAAATGTACCAATTTTTCATTCTTACGCAATACGTTACGTCCGAATTTAATTACGAACGGTGCTCCTCGCAATGGCCCCATTGTCCGGCCAAAAGAATGGACACCTAACACCCATTACAGGGTGCTCTAAATTCGCCAAAAAAAGCGGAAAAAGTCCAGGGAAATGGGCCGGAACCAACGAAAAAACAGAAAGCAGGCTACGAAACGCCCAAAAAGCTGGTTCAGCGGAATTTCCGCTTGGCCGAACCTTCACTTTCCATAACCGTTGTCACCCGTCCCTTTGGATTAGATCCCCTCACTCGGGGTGCCATGAAACAGGCTCCCATCGCTGGGAGCCTGCGAAAGTTGCGTAACTCGCGCTAAAAACAGCTTTTTTCGGCCAGAAACAGACTACGACAATTCGGGAAGCTCAATGTGCTCTTCCTGGGCTGCTTGACGCAGTTTCAGAAGTGCCCGATTCTCAATCTGTCGCACGCGTTCCTTGGTCACACCCAATTCCTCACCCACCTCTTTGAGGGTGAGCGGCTCATGGTCGTGATCCAACCCGAAGCGACTAATGATAATCCTTTGCTCGCGCTCGTCAAGCCGATGGAGGATTTTCCCAATTTGCGACTCGCGTTTGTTCTGAGCCAACTCCTGGCCGATTTGATCGGACCGGCCATCTTCCGTACTGGTGAAAACCTCGTCGGTACTCGTGCGAAAGCGATCCCGGCGACGAATTTCATCCGGAATCGTCCGGGCAAAGTTCTTCATAATCGCCCAGGTCGCATAAGTGCTGAACTTGTTACCCCGAGCGAAGTCGAATTTTTCCGCCGCCCGAATCAGCGACATGTTTCCATCACTCACCAACTCGAAGAAATTGTCGTTCGGCCCGATGTGTCGTTTCGCAATCGAAACGACGAGCCGCAAGTTCGCCCGCACGATTTGATTTTTGATCGCCACGGCTTGCTCATTCAGCGATTCGATTTCGTCCATGACGCCGCTCTTGGCCTGCGCCGGGTCGATGCTCTCACGCAACTTATTGGCTTTGTACTTCAAGTAGTTGAACTTGCGAAACAGAAATTCTTCTTGCTCGCGATTCAACAATGGAATTTCGTACAAGCTAGCCAGATACGGCGGCAAGCCCGTCGGCATCCGCACTTTTTTCAAACTCAATGCCGTGACCGGCATGACACCAAAACACTTTTTGTCCGCATCAGCCCGGGCAAACAGGGGGTTGTCGATCAGGTCAAGATTCAATTCGAGAATTCGCTGCGCGCGAACTTCATTGACAATGCGATAAATGCTCGTCTTCGTGCGGCAGTGCTGCTTGGCCAGCGTTTCGACCGGCGTATGTCGCTTGAATTCGCGATAAATTCGCTCCTTGGTTTCGGTCGATAGTGTCCCGGTTGAATCCGGAAAAACCGCCAAATCAGGATGTTTGAAGTCGAAGTTCTTGAGCGTATAACGAATCGTTTCTTGGCTGCGCTCGCTCCACTCGGCGACACGACGAATGACTTCGGCCGGGCAACCACCCGCGTTGGCGAGCCGCCGCGCACGATCCACAATCCCGTCGCGTTCTTCTTCGCTCATCTGGCTGAAGTGGGCACCCCGCTGCACTCGTTCCGTGTTATGTCGCACGAAACGATCCACAGAGCTTTGCAGAAATCCGACCCGTTTGCGACCGTCAAAGACGAACCGTCGGCTTACGAGTCCCTGCTGCCGCCAGCGGGAGACGGTCTTGGTCGAAACATTAAACAGACGGCTTAGTTCATCGACCGTGAGAACTTTTTCACCCGCGTCGATGGCGAGTACGTCGGCCGAGTCGGAAACATCTTCGACGAACAACCGCAGATCATGCGCGGCATCGTCGCCGTTGAGCTTTTGGTTCGGGAGCGATTCCGAACGAAAGTCGGTCACGCGAAAGAACAGATATTCCGTCGTATATGTGCGGTCCGAGACCAGTTCGGTCAACAGTTTTTCGGCCCGATTGATTTGCTCGATTTTCTTTTCGCGGGGAGCAAAACGGACCTGCTGATCGGCCAGTTGTCGAATCAGTGGGTTGCGATAATCAGAGTGCATAATAGACCTCTCCTTTTCGCTAACCTGGGTGGTGTTCCCTGCAACTCCGTTGCCCACCGTTTGGTCAGCTTATTTGCGATTAGGTCTCGTCCCGAGCCTTGAATCACCAAACCTCTACTTGACGCGTCCTTGAATCGACGTGCTGATTCTAATCAGCCTATCGACTTTTGTCGAACACGTTTTTCACATTC
>JAYUFG010000057.1:0-7211 GCA_043738845.1 Planctomycetaceae bacterium | reverse complement strand
AATCGGTCAGAGAGAACGGCGGAATCGTCAAATCGCGTTCGACGGAAGATCGCGTTTGGCCCAGCAAGAATGCGAGCGAGAAGACGCCCCGTTCCTTCTTGTCGCAATAATTCACGATGGTTTGATCGTCGATATTGAGCGGTTTGGTGAGCCACGCCGTTGGGGCGTATAGTGTCAGGTCGCTGGAATGAGATGACCGACGGTTCCAGATCGGGTCGAATGAGTTGTTAATCGTTTTGATCTCCAGCCCACCTTCAAGTTTCAACAGCGAATCATTCCGCAGCAGGCTCTTGGCCAGGGCAATCGCTTCCGGTGACCAAGTCTTCGGATCGGCGAGCGGTTTGGGCGGCTTGCCCGACAGGCCGGGATAGATCGTGCGGAGCCAACTCGTGTAATCGGGATAATATCCGTGACGACGACCTTGGCTAAAATACGCAAGACTGTCGGGCTTGCCCGGGTAACTGGCGAATCCTAAGCCCTGTAACTGAACCGTGCCCCTCGCGAACGAGTTATCACCGTTATCGTCAAAAGCAAAACCGAGTTCGACGGATTCTTCGGAGAGTGACTCTCGAGACCAGGACGACATGGACCGTTTGGAACGATCCTGAAGCTTTTGCTCGATTGGTTCATCGGCGGCCATTGGTCTGCCGTCGGGTGTGGGTCGTGGACCGTCCACCGCAGCGAATTCCAATTCGACGTCCCTTAAGCCGGGGAGTCCCGCCTTGAGGTCTTCCTCCCGGTCGAGCCATCGTCGCGAGTTGATGGATCTGCCCTTGGCTTCAACGTCGTCGAGGTCACCCAAGAACAGGTCTTTTGATTCCTTGCGCCCTTCGGCAATATCACCGCCCATGCTACCACTCGGGTCGGAATAGAATTCGTCGATACCCAGGGCACTACGGTCGCGCTTTTCGCCATCTATTTCGTAACCGAATTCGTTATTTCGGTTATAACCCCGTCCCAACATCGAGTGAGAGGAGCTTAGAGACAATGTGCCGCCGCCAAGCTTGAAACTCCCAGACGAAGCGAAGCCACCTCCGCCACCACCAAAACCGCCCATGTCCGAAAAATTATCCGTGAGCAATACGCCGAAATCCTCTCCGCCGCCGTATCCGCCACCGCCTGCACTGCGAACGCCCCATTGGTGTTCGGCCAATTGATTCAATCGTTGGGCCTGCTGTTGAAATATTTGCGGATTGCGGCCGAGTGTGGCCAGTTGTCGCAGGACTTGCCGTCGCAGGTTAAGGCGCCATTCGGCTGCCCGCTTCATTTGCTGCTGAGCCAATTCATAGTTGGCGTTGTCTTGGCCCTTTTGAAAGAACCGTTCGCCGTCCCGCATTTCATAACGCCGTTTGACGCCAAACCGCTCGCGGTCCGCATCGGTTTCCAAAACAAGCAGTGACGTCTGCGGCGTGATGATATGAAACTCTTCCGACAGGGCGATAATCTCTTCGTGAATCCGCGAGTTGCTTCCCTGGGCCAACAAGCGGTCGAGATGCGAGCGTGCCCAGAGGCGGGGAATGAACGAGTTTCCTTCCTCAGCGTCTTTGAAACTAACCTTGGCGACGTAGCGAACCGGTTCCGAACCACGCTTGCCCGTCACGATGATTTCGCCCTGTTGATCTTTTCCTTCCGGCAAATAACGGCCGACCAAAATCTGTTGCGTTCCGGCCGCGACATTTGGCAAGCGGTCGGGATACATCGCTGCGACCTTCACGCCGCGAAATTCAACATTCAAGTCCCGCAAGCCGGGCTGTGCAATCTCATTCAACAGTTCGGTCGCGACGACCTGGGCTGTTTGCTCGCCGCTGATCGCGCGAACCGAACCGCCCCCAACACTCGCGATCCCCTTTTGCACAATCGCTTCGCTGACGTTGCCGACGGTGACGGCGTGAATCGTCGGGCTGACGGTTTCCTTTGGATCCTTGGCATTTGCTTTTTGTTCGGCCTGCTGGTCGGCCAGCATTTTCGCCAAGCGTTTGACAAACGAGGCCGGGTCGCGGTCGCCTGCCGAAACGATTCCATCTCCCACGTAGATAATTTGCGAACTGGCCGGTGCTTTTCGCAATGCACTCCCAAACGCCTGGTCGAGATTTGTCCAACCGAGCGAAATTCGCTTTTCCAAAAATTCGCCCGCTTTGGCCAGATTTTCAGCGGTCGGGGCGAGCGGTTCATTCGCCATCCAGGCGGTCGCCACATCGGTCGCGGCCAGCATAAAGCGGTCTTTCTCTCCCAGTGCGGAGAGAACGGTCGTGACAAAGTCGGCCTGTTGCTTTCGTTTTTCCGAATCCATCGAAGCTGATGTGTCGCACAACAGAACAACATTCAGCGGATTTCCGTCGGGCAGAATCTCTCGCTGCCAATTTCCCTCGATGCCCGGTGGCGAAAGTTGCACGAGCAAGTAACCATCACTCCCGCGACGATGGGGTATGGCCACGACGTCCGACTGTTTGCCGTCGATTTCGCAGACGACCTCAAAATCGCGGTTGGGCGAGTATTCCTGGGCCGAGAATTCGACCCGACCGGAATGGGGCGTGAGTTGATTTCGCGTCGTATGCGTGGGGCAACTCACATTCTTCAAAGGCAACGCCGAGTTGACCGTCACGGAGAGCGACAACTCGCGTAGGGGTTTCGTCCGCAACAGATCACTCCGCAGACCATAGGCATAACGATATTTATTCGCCCGCAGGGGCAGGACTTGCGTATAGACAATCTTCACTCGCTTTTCCGATTCAGCCTCAATGGGAAAGACGCGGGCTTTGAACAAGTTGCCGCTGGTCCACTCCAATAGACCGGGATCACGTTTTTCGCGGAGGATTGTTTCGTAAATCTCGCGGGCGCGTTGCTTTTCGACAATGTCGGCCTCGACCAGTTCATTCCCAATCCACATGCCGAACCCGCTGATCGACGCATCCTGCGGCAAGGGGAAATGAAACACCCCCTCCAGCCGAGCTTTGGTATGATTAACGAACGATTCTTCAATCGTCGTGCGGGCAATCTGGTCGCGAATCTCGACACTGACTTTGTGATAGCCGACTGTCAGAGGTTCGTTGCGACCGTCGGGCAAATTCACAATCAACGATCCGAGCGATTCGTTCGCCGATGTTCCTTCAAAACCGGCGAGCCACTTGGGAAACTGCTCGGGCTTCTCAAATTTCGCCAGTTTCTCATCGCGGGTAATGCGGAAGAAGGTCTTGCCCGGCGTGACGAGCTTTTCGCTACCATTTTTCGGAGCGAGGAGTTCAAATTCGCCCGGCTTTTTGGCCGGTTCTTTATCATCCTTGCCTTTTTCAGCGTCTGGCTTCGGGACGTTCACCTGCAACTCGCCGGAGTGGATTCTTGCTTGAGTGGGCGAGATGCACTCGACGAGCGTACCTGGGCCGAGCGTTAATTCAACATCGGACGAGAAGCGAACCTTGATCGCGTTCGCGCCGCGAATTTCGGTCCGAATCCAATCGCCCGGCTTGAGCAAAGTCTCACGACAGATGGGCGTCCAGCGTTTTGCGAGCATTGGCCGCAGGACGACGATCCCTTGCGCGTCGGAAATTTTGCCAATGCGGCCATCTTCCGTCAGTGATTTGGCAACGATGAATTTAGTTTCGTCCAGTGGGGCGTTCATGGCGATGAGTTGCAGTTCTGCGAGCGGTGGTCCGGCGTTGTTTCCGCCCGCCGGGCGAGCGGTGATGCCGAGCAGTTGATGCGACGTCGCATCGGCAAAGGCGTCGAATTGTAGGCGGCCCTTCTGCGCGGGCAAATCGACGCGATACAGATCGCACTCATGACCGTCGTATTGCGACTTGCCCTGAGGGTGCGCTTTCAATAATGCGGAAGCATCGGTCACGCCGAGTTCCAGCAGACCGAGTAAGTCGATTTGTTGCTCTGGATTGAGGAACCAAGGGGAATCGCCCGTCGCAGCCGTGTTGGCCTCTTCGTCGATCTTCCACAATCGCGATCCGGCGGCGATGCGGTACTTGCGCGGCGAATCTTCGTACCGGACAAGGCCCGGCGCACTCACAAGCACTTGTGATGAATGCCCGTCTCTGGCAATTCGCAATTCGAGCGTCTTGGCTGTTCGCAGGTTGGCTAAAACATCGGAGAACGGCGCACCGCTGACCGAGTTCGGCGTACCCAAATTGAACCAAGCGGCGATCATCGCGGCCGATGCAGCCACTGCGGCCAATCCACGAAAAGCGAGCGTGAGCATAAGATTCCTCTTCTTTGTCTCCCTCTCCCTTTGGGAGAGGGCCGGGGTGAGGGTTGTTGGTGTTTCGATACCTTCTGTTTCCATAAAAACTTGCAACGACTTCACACGAATCTCTGCCAGCGCGGCCGGGTTGGGCGAAGAAGCAGCACCGGACACTTCGCCCGGCGCAGCACTCAGCGCACCGCGCAGCAACGCCGCCAGTCGTTCTTCTTCAAGGTTGTTCGTCGGTTCTCTTTCCATCGCACTCACTCCGGCAGACTGGGAGTCGGTTCCCGCGTTAGGTGTTCAAACTTCGTCCGAAATTCCTTCCGCGCTCGGGCCAACTTCGATTTCACGCCGTCCATCGTCGCCCCGTTCTCTTGAGCAATCTCTTCCAAACTCCGCTCGTCGAGATATTTCGCGGTAAGTAACGCCGCATAGTCGGGCGACGTTTCCGACAACACCGCCCGCACGAGATCGGCCAACTCGCGTCGGTCCCAGGCGTCGGTCAGCGGTTCCTCACTGTCGAGCCAATGGCGGATTTCGGCGGCACCTTCTTCCGCCAGCTTTCGCAGCCGCTCGACCCGCTGAAACTGTCGCCAGTGGAGCGTGACCTGATGATGGGCAATCCCGATCAACCAGCCGCCAAGCGTTCCTTTGTTGGCGTCGAAACCTCGGGCCGAACGGGCGGCCCCCAGAAATGTTTCTTGCACGACGTCCGCAATGTTGTTGGCCTGTGGGCCGAGTAACCTTGCGACGTATCGCCAGACTTCTCCGCTGTAACGGTCGTACAGCGTAGTCCAGGCTTCGCGGGTTCCGGCGTGGAGGCCGCGAATTACGTCGATGGGGTCAAAGGGGTCGTGCAAGGAACCGTCTCGTTAGGGGCCGAGCCGTCATTCTGACAACTACTTGGTCTTCCGACGCCCCAAGGTGTCGAAAAATTCCCGAAAATGTCTAAAAAGACTCGTTTGCCGTGCCGGGGCGGTTGTGCGAAACGCCACGTATTTCACCACGGGTTACGCGGCGTACCGCTTCACCCGTGGCTACAATCCTCTGCCCCTGTCGGGGCAATTTCAAATACTTCAAACGGCTAAACTGTTGACAAACGAGAAGAATGACTCTCTCACGCCCCGGCCATCGGTGCCTGCCCCACGTACATGCCAGAGGCCATGCGGTTGATCGCGTTCAAAAACGCACGGGCACTCGCCTCGACGCTGTCGGTCGAGACGCCTCGTCCGCGAACGGTGCCGCCGTTGTGTTCGAGTTCGACGTTGACTTCGGCTTGCGCATCTTTGCCAACGGTGACCGCCTGCACACGAAAATCTTTGCAAACTGCCGTGACGCCCGTCATTTTTTCAATGGCGAGAAAAATCGCATCAATCGGTCCATCGCCACATACGACTTCGTCGGAAAATTCTTTGTCGCCTTGTTTGAGCCGAAGTTTAACGGTCGGTTTCGCACCGGTGCCACAGACAATGTGATACGATTGGAACGTCCACTGATCGGCGTCTTCGTGAATTTGCTGCTCGATCAAAGCGGCAATGTCGGCGTCGTAGATGTCTTTTTTCTTGTCGGCCAGCCGCTTGAACTGCTCAAACACTTCTTGCAGTTGTTCGCCCGTCAGATGATAACCGAGTGCTTTCGTCCGGTCGGCGAGTGCCGCCCGACCGCTGTGCTTGCCCAGGACGAGATCGGTCTTTGACAAACCGACATCTTCCGGTCGCATGATCTCATACGTTCGCGGTTCCTTGAGCATTCCGTCTTGATGGATGCCCGCCTCATGGGCAAAGGCGTTGCGGCCGACGATCGCTTTATTCCGTTGCACCATGAGCCCCGTGATGCTCGACACGAGCCGACTGATCGGTACGAGCCGCCGCGTGTTGATGTTCGTTTCGACGTGATAATAATCGTGACGGGTGCGGAGGGCCATGACGATTTCTTCGAGCGAGCAATTTCCCGCCCGCTCGCCAATGCCGTTGATCGTACACTCGATCTGTCCTGCCCCATTTTCAACTCCCGCCAGACTATTTGCGACGGCCAAGCCCAGATCGTTATGACAATGGACGCTGATCGTGGCCTTGTCGATGTTCGGAACCCGGTCGTAGAGCGACTTAATCACGCGGCCCATGTGGGCCGGAGTCGCGTAACCGACCGTGTCGGGAATGTTGATCGTCGTCGCACCCGCCGTAATCGCCGCTTCGACGACTTGGCAAAGAAAATCAACTTCCGTGCGGGCGGCGTCCTCTGGCGAGAATTCCACATCGTCACAATAGCCGACAGCGCGTTGCACACCCGCCACAGCGCGACGAATGATTTCGTCCTTGTCCATCTTCAGTTTGAACTCGCGATGGATGGCACTGGTGGCGAGAAAGACATGAATCCTGGCTCGTTCGGCGTGTTTGAGGGCTTCCCACGCGCGGTCGATATCGCCGTCGTTGCAGCGCGCGAGACCGCAGATCGTACTGCCGCGGATATTCGCGGAAATCTCCCGCACCGCTTCGAAATCGCCGGGCGACGCGATGGGAAAACCGGCCTCGATGATATCGACGCCCAGATCGACCAAGGCCTGGGCGATCTCCATTTTTTCGGCGAGGTTCATGCTTGCGCCGGGCGATTGCTCGCCATCGCGGAGTGTGGTGTCAAAGATTTTAATGCGACGAGAGGTTGACATGAGACGAATTGGGAAAGAGTTGTGAAACGCAAAATCAAAACGCAAAAGAGGGGAACGCAATGACAAATATACGGATTATCGAGTCCCCGCTTCCTACGGACGCGAGCGATGCGAGTATACTTTTGGATCGAAAAGCCACGGGTGAAACTGCATACTTCGTGCGCGGCTCTTCTTTCCACCTTTCACTAGCCCACCCCTCGCTTCTCACCAAACACACCCCATCATTCAACAAAAAAACCCTGAGGCTTTTCGGCCTCAGGGTTCGATGTTTTTTTCGCAAACAAGTACGAACAAACCCTAAGGCTGGGCACCGGTAAGTGCCAACAACAAAGACGATAGGTTCGTAAGCAAAAGGTTCAT
>JAYUFG010000056.1:0-2741 GCA_043738845.1 Planctomycetaceae bacterium | reverse complement strand
GAATGGATGCGGTTTGGAGCGTGACGCTCGGTGGGGTATTTTATGGTACAGGACTGGATGTTGCCAACGGTGTTGTGACTACGACTTACAGCCAGCGATAATGCCGATGAAATCTTCGACTTTAAGGCTCGCTCCGCCGACCAAAGCACCGTCAATGTTCGGCTGCGACAGGAGGACGCCCGCGTTGTCGGCTTTCACGCTGCCGCCGTATTGAATGACGACGGCGTTGGCCACGGCCCCATTGTAGCGAGAAGTTATCAGTTTGCGAAGGTCGGCATGAACCTCTTCCGCTTGCTCGGGCGAGGCGACTTGACCCGTCCCAATCGCCCAAACTGGCTCATAGGCAATCACGATTTCTCGCATTTGCTCGGCGGAAACCCCGGCGAGAGAGCCTTCAAACTGGGTCCGGATGACGTTCGCGGTTTGGCCAGCCTGACGTTCGGCGAGCAATTCTCCGACGCATACGATGGGAATAAGCCCAGCGGCGAGGGCGGCCATGACCTTTTTATTGACGTCGGCGTCGGTTTCCTTGAGGATGTGCCGCCGCTCGCTGTGGCCCAGGATCACATACTTGCAGCCAACATCCTTGAGCATCGCGGCCGAGAGTTCGCCGGTGAACGCCCCTTTGGCCTCGTGGTACATGTTTTGGGCACCGACCCCAATTCTCGATCCGGCCAAGGTGCTGCCAACCGCGTCGAGATAGACGCTGGGCGGGCAGACGGCCACATCGACGAGCGGATACGCCGTCGCTTGTGCCGCGACCGCTTTGGCCAGCGCGACGGCTTCCGCCCGATTGAGATTCATCTTCCAATTTCCGGCAATCAGTTTTCTTCGCACTCGAGTGTTTCCTCTAAAATGAATGACAAGTGTCGCGAATCGCAGCGTGGTTACCAAACTCCAAATACAAAGAATTTAGCCGCCGAGGTCGCCGAGATACGAGAGGGGATCATTACCAATTGCTCTCTTCAATTTCCCTCTTCTCTGTGCCCTCGGCGAACTCTGCGGCTAAATTCTTCGTCTTCGTCGTGGTCTACTTCGTTATCATTTTGGCAAAGGCAACACCGAAATCGTCTTGCCCATCAATGTCGCCAGAGCACGGATTTTTGCGGCGATGTCGGCGTATTGTTCCGGCAATAACGCCTGCGGGCCGTCGGAGAGGGCTTCTTCTGGGCAGTTGTGAACTTCAATATGAACGCCGTCCGCACCCGCCGCCACGCCCGCCAAAGCACACGGAGGAATCAAGTCGGGTCGGCCCGTCGCGTGACTTGGATCGACGATGATCGGCAAATGTGACAGCCCTTTGACCACAGGCACCGCCGCCACGTCGAACAAGTTTCGCGTCGCTGGATCAAAACTCTTGACGCCCCGTTCGCACAAGACAACATTGGGGTTGCCTTGCGACAGGATATACTCCGCACTCATCAGCAAGTCTTGAATCGTCGCCGACATCCCCCGCTTCAACAGAACCGGCTTCCGCGTTTGACCCACTTCGGTCAGGAGCGAAAAATTTTGCATGTTGCGGGCACCGATCTGAATCATATCGGTGTATCGCTCGACCACTTCCACGCGGCGGGGGTCCATGACCTCGGTCACAATCGGCAAACCATATTTGTCGCCGACGTCCCGCAGGATTTTCAAACCATCTTCGCCAGCACCTTGATAGGCGTAAGGACTCGTCCGCGGCTTGAACGCACCACCTCGCAGGATGTTCGCCCCGCTGGACTTGATGCTCTTGGCAATCGCATCCATTCGCTCGGGTGATTCAACGGCACACGGACCAGCGATCATCGCCAGGAACCCGCCACCAATTTTGATCCCTTTGACATCGACAACGGTCGGCTCACGTTGAGCTTCGACACTGGCAAGTTTGTACGGTGGCAACACGGGAATGACCTCCGCGACGCCCGCGATGGCCTTCAGCGGCGCGGCGTGCAATTTAGCTTCGTCGCCGATCACTCCGACCAGGGTGCGATACTGACCACGACTGAGATGGGCTTTAAGACCGAGCGATTCAACCCGTTCAACGACGTGATTGATTTGTTCCTCGGTCGCTTGCGATTTAAGAATGATAATCATGATGGGTCTCTTTCGACTTAAAATCAGGAGTTGGTGGGGGGAAAGGAAAGTGCCGAGAACAACGGCCTGATTATGCAGCGTAAAGCCTCTCATTATGCAACGTGGAACTTATCTCGAAAAGGCTGTTGGTGGGGATTTCTCGACAATTTGTGATGCAAACTTGGAGTCTATCGTAGGTGTTTCAGTCGTTTCGACCACTACGGGCTGTTCAGTCCGGCCAGCGGTCGATCATGCGATTCACCGCTGGAATGTGTATCGCGTTTTCGCCGGGGAACCTCTGCGTTGGCGCGCGATAAGTCGCAGTTTTGCCTGGAGCCAAAGAAAATCGACATGGTCGAAATTTATTGGCCCACCGTGCTCACTCAGAGGCCATTATACCCGATTGAGAACAATTTGTCGGGTGGTAATTTTGGGCCATTTTGCCCAGTACCAGGCCGTGGTTTCCGGTGGCACCATCGCACTTGTGGGGAGGCGTTCGTGGTTCGAACAACCGTGCCAGTTCCTCGATGGAAGTGTCGGTGTTTTTCAAGGCAGTTGAAAAAAATCCGGATTCATGAAAGACGCCTTCGTTATTGTCTCCACGATGGGTCTAAAACCCTCGCCTTCAGGCGAAACCTTTAGGTTCTTAGCTTGTGGAGTTAGGTTGACTTTGGCGAAGGTTACGA
>JAYUFG010000055.1:0-7234 GCA_043738845.1 Planctomycetaceae bacterium | reverse complement strand
TTGGCAAAGGCGACAAACCGGACGGTCCGGTCGGGCGTTTTTCCGACGAACGCACGGGCCAAGGCCAATAACCCCGCCACTCCCGACCCGTTGTCGTTGGCACCCGGCCCATCGGGGACGGAATCATAGTGGGCACCAATCACGACGATTTCGTCGGGTTGTTTTTTCCCGATGATCTCGACGATCAGATTGAAACACGTTCTGCCGCGCACGTCGTATTTTTGCTGTTCGACGTTATGCCCGGCGGTGGTGAGCGATTTTTCGATGAACGCGGCGGCCTCCATGAGTTTCGTGTACTTGGTAAGGTTTCGTTCGCCGATTTCACCTGCCAGTTTGGTGACGTCAGCCTTTAGTGACTCACTCAATTTAGATTGCACGTCGCTCAATTCAGGCAAAGGGTCGGTAAACGACTTGCCGGGCATTTCGAGCGTCATCTTATTATTATTGTTTTCCTTTTCGCCTTGTCCGCCATTTTTCCCTTCGCCGCCGTTGGCGACTTTTGTTCGCGGAGTAAACGGCCCGGCCCACAGGACGACCAACACCACAACGCAGGCAAACCCCAGCGAAAACCAAATGCTCCAGCGGAGAATGCGTCGGGGTGGTGGCGAAATTTTAGGTTTCATCGTGGAAGTATGTCCAGTCGAAATTGTGATCGATAACGGTTTTTTAAGAGTTTGGCCGTGTGAAAAACGAAAAAAAGTTCGAACTCAAAACAGCCCGAAGGGCTGAGGTATTTCAGCCCTGGGTAACGGGACCACCACGAGCAACAACGCCCCGAAGGGGCAAAATAAGGCGTATTTCGCCCTTTCAGGGCTTGAACGACCATCGATGTTGCGTTACCCAGGGCGTTGCCCTGGGCTGAAAAATGTTCGCCTTTCAGGCGAATCAACGAGCGGGCTGCTTACACCAACGCCACGAGCGCAATCGCGATGGGGGATGACCATAGTACCAAACGAAATCGGCGATAGTTTTCAAAATCGGGTGGATCATGGAAAACACACGATCTCACCCTGTCATTTTGGCACCTTGCGGGTACGTGGCCGATATCGACAAGTTGGTAACGTCATTTTTCGTAATTCGTAAGTCGTTACTGAATATGTGGTTGTGTAGTTCATTGGATTCGTGGCACGCGGCTTGCTTTTAATTAGGGGACGACGCTGTTCGCCTGCCAAAACAGGGCGACGGCCGCCGTTGAAACTCCGCTTTTCGCACCTATTCGCGGAAAACGGACCATTTAACGCTTATTTCCGACCGGGTGACAACCGGGTTGTTTCGCATTTTAGGATCGTTGGATCACTACAGGAGAACTTTCAGTGGCTAAACAGATGGTCTTTAACGATGACGCTCGTCAGCCTTTACTGGCCGGTGTCTCCAAGTTGGCTCGGGCAGTTCGCAGCACACTCGGCCCCCGCGGCCGCAATGCGGTTCTCGACAAAGGTTGGGGTTCGCCCAAGGTGACCAAGGACGGCGTGACCGTCGCTGAAGACATCGAACTCGACGATCCGTTTGAAAATCTCGGTGCGCAACTCGTTAAAGAAGCCGCCAGCAAGACCAATCAGGTCGCGGGCGACGGCACGACGACCGCGACCGTCCTGGCCGAAGCGATTTTCAAGGAAGGTCTCAAGATGATTGCCGCCGGTGCCGATCCGATGGCTCTTTCGCGCGGCATTGCCAAAGCGGTCGAAGCGGTCGGGGCCGAAATCAAGCGGATCGCGACCAAGATCGACGAAAAGAACAAAAAAGAGATCATGCAGATTGCCACGATTGCGGGAAACAATGACCCCAGCGTCGGCAATGTTTTGTCGGAAGCCTTTTTGAAGGTCGGCAAAGATGGCGTGATTACGATTGAAGAAGGCAAGCAATCCGAAACGACCGTCGAAGTCGTCGAGGGGATGCAGTTTGATCGGGGTTATCTGTCGCCGCACTTCGTGACGAATCAAGACGCCCAAACGGTCGAACTTGAGAACTGCTTGATCTTGATCTACGAAGACAAGATTTCGAGCGTGAAGACTCTCGTTCCATTGCTCGAAGCGGTTAGCAAGGCGAACAAGCCGTTGCTCATTATCGCTGAAGACATCGAAGGCGAAGCCCTCGCGACGCTGGTCGTGAACAAGCTCCGCGGAATTCTCAACGTCTGTGCCGTCAAGGCTCCTGGTTACGGCGACCGCCGCAAGGCGATCCTGGGCGACATCGCTACGTTGACCGCTGGCACGGCGATCTTCAAGGATTTGGGAATTCAACTCGAATCGATCAAGCTGAGCGACTTGGGTAAGGCCAAAAAGCTGTTGATCTCTGCGGAAAACACAACGCTGGTCGGCGGTGCTGGCAAGAAAGAACAAATCGACGGCCGCGCCGAACAAATTCGCCGTGAGATCGGCACGACCGACAGCGAATATGATCGCGAAAAGCTGCAAGAGCGTCTGGCCAAGTTGGCTGGCGGAGTGGCACAGATTAACGTCGGTGCCGCAACCGAAAGCGAAATGAAGGAACGCAAGTACCTGATCGAAGACGCCAAAAACGCCACGCAAGCTGCCTTGGAAGAAGGAATCGTCGCCGGTGGCGGCGTGACTCTCATCCGTTGCGAAAAGGCGATTGACAAGCTCGACCTCTCAGGTGACGAACAACTTGGTGCGAAAATTATTCGCAACGTCCTCGACCATCCGATGCGGGCAATTGCCGAAAACGCCGGTCTCGATGGTGCCGTCGTCGTTAATCGCGTCCGACAAATGAAGGGTAAGAACGACGGATACGACGCTGACAAAGACACCTACGGCGATATGATCGCGGCCGGGATCATTGATCCAGCCAAGGTCGTTCGCACCGCGTTGCAAAACGCCGCGAGTGTCGCCTCGCTGCTCCTCACGACCGAATCACTCATCGCCGAAATTCCGAAGGAAGATTCGGGAGACGACCACGGCGATCATCACGATCACGGGATGGGTGGTGGGATGGGAGGAATGGGCGGAGGCATGGGAGGAATGGGTGGCATGGGCGGGATGATGTAGGGAAACGAAAAAGTCAAAACGCAAAACGATGAATAGTGAGCAGGGGGCAACGAAAACAGTCCACCACTCACTGGACTACCACTGACCAAATACCAAACAACCAAACTTTAGGAGTCCCATTATGAAGGAACTACGTCTTCGCCCGCTTGATGATCGTGTCGTTGTCGAGCCGCAAGAAGCAGAATCGACGACGGCTGGCGGAATTGTCCTGCCTGAGACGGCCAAAGAGCGGCCGCAGCGCGGCACCGTCATTTGTGTCGGCCCCGGCAAGGTACTCGAAAACGGCAAGCGGGGAGAGGTCTCCGTGGCCAAGGGCGACACGGTCATCTTCGGCAAGTATTCCGGCACTGATATCGAAGTCGATGGCCGCGATGTCAAAATCCTGCGCGAAGGTGAAATCCTCGCCAAGGTTATTAGCTAGTCAGCTAAAAATAGTTGAACCCAAAGCCCTCAGCCCAGCCCTCTCCCGGCGGGAAAGGGAGCAAGTTCAGCGAACCACACACCTACGCAACCATTCATCCGCAATTATTTTTCCGCAACCATTAGGAATTTCCCCACGTGGCAAAACAACTCCTATTCCAAGATCAAGCCCGGGCGAAAATGCTCAAGGGCGTTGAAAAATTGGCCGACGCTGTCGCCGTCACGATGGGCCCGACCGGCCGCAACGTGATCATCAACAAGTCCTTTGGCGGCCCAACCGTTACCAAGGACGGCGTTACCGTTTCCAAGGAAATCGAACTCGAAGACCGCTTCGAAAACATGGGCGCGAAGCTCGTGAACGAAGTTGCCTCGAAGACCTCCGACATCGCTGGCGACGGGACGACCACTGCGACCGTCCTCGCTCGCGCGATCTACAAGGAAGGCCTTCGCAACATCGCGGCGGGCAGCAATCCGATGAGCATTCGTCGCGGCATTGAAAAGGCCGTGGACGCCGCCGTTGAACATTTGAAGTCAATGGCCAAGCCGGTCAGCAGCAAGGCTGAAATCGCTCAGGTCGGTGCGATCAGCGCGAACAACGATCATACGATTGGCAATCTGTTGGCCGACGCGATGGAAAAAGTCGGCAAGGACGGTGTCATTACCGTCGAAGAAGGCAAGTCGATGGAAACGGAAGTGAAGTTTGTCGACGGAATGCAATTTGACAAAGGCTTCGTTTCGCCCTACTTCATCAACAAGCCCGCCGAAATGGCCTGCGTCCTGGACGACGCCTACATCCTGATTCACGAAAAGAAAGTTTCCAATCTGCGGGAGTTGGTGCCGATTTTGGAAAAAATTGCCCACTCGGGTAAGCCGCTCTTGATCGTCGCCGAAGATGTTGAAGGCGAAGCCCTCACGGCACTCGTCGTCAACAAACTTCGCGGCGTGTTGAACGTCTGCGCGGTGAAGGCTCCCGGCTTCGGAGACCGTCGCAAGGCGATGCTCGGCGACATTGCCACGTTGACCGGCGGGACGCTGATCAGCGAAGAGTTGGGCATTTCGCTCGAAAGCCTGGAAGTCAGCCATCTCGGCCGTGCCAAGCAGATCACCGTTGATAAGAACGACACGACGATTGTTCAAGGCGGCGGCAAGCAAGCCGACGTACAAATTCGCATTCAACAAATTCGCAATCAGATCGAAGCGACCGAAAGCGATTACGACAAGGAAAAGTTCCAAGAACGTCTGGCCAAGTTGACCGGCGGTGTCGCGATCATTTCCGTCGGTGCGAGCAGTGAAGCCGACATGAAGCAAAAGAAAGCCCGCGTGGAAGATGCTCTGCACGCAACCCGTGCGGCGGTCGAAGAAGGCATTCTTCCCGGCGGCGGCGTGGCCTTGCTCCGCTGCAAAGACGCGATTGAAAAGATTCGTGGCAAGGCGAAGGACGACGAAAAGATCGGCGTCGATTTGATCCTGCATGTGTTGGCTGCTCCGCTCACGCAAATCGCCGACAACTGCGGAATTGACGGTTCGGTTGTCGCCGATGAAGTCAGCCGGATGCCGACCAACACGGGCTACGACGCCCATGCTGGTGCGTATGTGGACATGATTAAGGCGGGCATCATCGACCCGGTCAAGGTCGTTCGCTCAGCCCTGTCGAATGCGGCGAGCATTGCCAGCTTGATGCTCACGACGGAGGCTCTCGTGACGAATCTCGATCACGACGATAAGGAAAAGAACCGCGTCGAAGGCAGCGTGCGGTAAGGGGACTCGACCTTTACCGCCGATAACAACATTATGCACACCGGGCCGACCTTCCTTGCGGAAGTCGGCCCGTTTGCGGCGCGGATATTTTGCCCCTCACGAATCGTCCCTGATTTCGTATAATTTCTTAGCGTCGTTTTCATTCACTCGGTCCTCGGGCCATCGCGCAAATGGCTGCTAAACGCGACTTTTACGAAATCCTGGGCGTTGCGAAGAGCGCGTCGGCCAAGGAAATTGCCGACGCCTATCGCAAGCTGGCGATCAAGTTCCATCCGGACAAAAATCCCGGTAATGAAGAGGCCGTCGCCAAGTTCAAAGAAGCGGCCGAGGCATTTGAGGTTCTGCACGACACCGACAAACGCACACGCTACGACCAATATGGTCACGCTGGTGTCGATGGTGCTGGTGGCGGCCATCAGTTCAACGACATCAACGATATTTTTCAAGCCTTCGGCGATATGTTCGGCGGCGGCGTATTCGGAGATTTGTTCGGTGGGCGCGGCGGACGAAGTGCCGGTGGGCGAAGGGTTCGTAAAGGCGATGACCTCGCCGTTGCGGTCCATATCAATTTGCTCGAAGCGGCCAAAGGTTGCGCCAAGTCGATTCAATTTGAACGCCACGAAAAGTGTGCAACCTGCGAAGGGTCGGGAGCGAAGGCCGGGGCGAAGCCCGAACCGTGCAAGTATTGCGGCGGTCGCGGACAAGTGATTCAGTCGAGCGGATTGTTTCGCGTGCAAACGACTTGTCCCGCCTGTCATGGTGAAGGACAATTGATCAAAGACCCTTGTCCGACTTGTCGCGGATCGGCCTACATTCTCAAAAAGGTCAAGCGAGAGGTCAACATTCCGGCTGGCGTCGATCATCAAACTCGTGTTCGCATGGCGGGCGAAGGCGACCCGAGTCCCGACGGCGGCCCCAGCGGCGATTGTTATTGCATCATCGACCTCGACGAACATCCGCTGTTTCAACGTGATGGTCAGCACCTTGTTTGTCGAATGCCGATCACGTTCAGTCAGGCGGCCCTCGGTGCGACGCTCGAAGTCCCGACGCTCGACGGGCCAGAAGAACTTAAAATTCCCGCTGGAACACCGACCGGCGAAGTCTTTAAGCTGCGGGGCAAAGGAATGCCTGACCCGCGTCATCGGGGCGTCGGCGATTTACACGTACAGGTCAATATCGAGGTTCCTAAAACGCTTTCGGCTCGACAAGAAGAACTCCTGCGCGAGTTGGCGGAAACGGAACACGCCGATGTTAGTCCTCATCGCAAAAACTTCTTTGCCAAGGTGAAGGAATTGTTCGTCCCGACTGCCGAAAAAGACGCCGACGACATCAAACCCAAAAAACAAAAAGCTGAAAAACAGAAATCGGAGAAACATCGTGGCTCAGAATGAAACCTTTAGAGAACCGAACGGTGCCCCGCCGCCCCTGCCGGAAAACGGGGCAGGTGCGGAAGGGGTCGAGAATGCGGCTCTTGATCCTCAGTCGGAGATTGAACGGCTGAACCAAGAACTGGCCGAGGCGCAAAATCGTTTTCTGCGTTCGCAAGCCGATCTCGACAATTTTCGCAAACGGTCCCGTCGCGAAATGGACGACGAGCGAAAGTACGCCTTCATGCCACTGGTGAAAGACCTTTGTCCGTTCGTGGACAATCTCGAACGGGCATTGGAAGCGGCCCAAAAGAATCCCAATCCCAGCACGATTTTGGAAGGGATCAAGATGGTTGCACAACAGTTGGAAGAAGTCCTTGCCCGACATGCGTGTACGCGGATCGACGCGCTCGATCAGCCGTTCGATCCGAACATGCACCAAGCGATTTTGCAGCAGCCCGCCGCCGACAAGCCTGCCAACACCGTGTTGCACGTTGCCCAGGTGGGTTTTCAACTGCATGATCGGGTAGTTCGGCCAGCGCAGGTCATTGTTTCGTCCGGACCACAAGGCTAAGTTACAATTCATAGGTCAGGTACCCCGTACCTGACAGCCAAGTTCTGTTTTGTCCAATACATTCTTTTTGTTCCTGATCCGCGTTCCAATCGTCAGGTACGGGGTACCTG
>JAYUFG010000054.1:0-2748 GCA_043738845.1 Planctomycetaceae bacterium | reverse complement strand
TCGATCCAAGTCATGACCTCTCCCAAGCAGGCGGCTTTGTTTTTCATCGAGGCCACGGCCTTGTCAAAGGCATCATGGGGGTTATCAAATCCACTATCTTTGGCAGTCGGTTTCAGTACCAGCCCATGCTTTTCGAGAATATCCATGGCACCCTTCATTTTTCCCGTATCGTCATCCATCGCAATTCCAAAATACATCAAGCCGAGGATAACTTCCTGGGCGTTAGTTGTCATACAATTGGCCATGCCTTGAAAGTCCCGTTTTGCCGCAGCAGCCTTCATCGCGTCGAAGGTCGCTTGCGGAGTGTCACCCGCATTCGAGGCTGTTCCGCCACCGCAACCCATCAACGTAAACGCCAAGCACAGAATCGCCACGAATTTCCCAATTGAAGCCATTGTTTTTCCCGTCGTAAAAGGTGCTTCGCTCAACTGCCTAAGACTATCAACTTTCGGCCAATTCTCGTCAAGCGGCGAACGGCCGAGCGTCCGTCCCACAGTCATGCAAACGAGATGGCAAGGGGTGGTTCGATCTGTTGAAAGTTCCACGCGAAATAACGACTCGAAAAGCATCCTCTTTCTGGCCAACGGTGCCGATTTCGAATTTGGCGTCGATTTCCGCAAAATCGGTCGGATCAGCCGCCGCAAATGCGTTTTTTTGAGAAAATTCTCAGAATATTTGCCGATTCCGCGAACCGTTTTCCGGCGGGCGGTGTCTAATGGGGCGGACGGCGTGCCGTCACGTTTTGGGAATTCCTCTTGGATTGGCTTTCCAATTGACGAAATTCCTAATCTGTGAGACGCTAGAAAGTGACCTGGGGAGGTTCCCTGGGTACTTAAATTACATCGTTTTTGTTCTCTCTATTACCGCGCAACAGCGCAAAGCGAGCGAGCCATGCAACGCACACACCACACCTGCACGACGATTTTCGGTCTGGGATTTGATTCCACAGATCGCACGATCGCGGCCGGTCGTATGGTGCTGCGCGCTGGCAATTTTGCGCGGTATCTCTTGGCCCGGCCTAATAGTTGTTTGCGATTGGCCAGTACCACGGCGAAGTCACTTCGCTCGTGGCAATCCATCGCGAAACGTCAGGCCGAGCATCTCGCAGGGCAATTTGCCGAGATGTGTCTCGGCTTAGCCCTCGTCGTTTGTCTGCCCGGAGTACCGGGTCGCTCGCCAGTCTGCGTCGTAGTACGCAGTTCCGGCGAACGCGGCGGCAGACTCGTCTAAGGCAATTCCTTTTAGGAAAAACCTGCGACAGTCCGCACCGCGAACGAACGACCGGTCCCGCGAACGTGTTTCTATTTTGGAAATTTCGTCGCGCGATTTGCCTTCCCTGCGCCCCCCTTTTTTGTCGCCGAAACGCCCGTCGCGTTTCCGCACATCCTATGGAGAGAACGATGACGACTTTAGAACACGAATTCGACACGACTTGGCTGATCGACCGGGTGCAGGCTGCGCAGCGGGGCGACCGGGATGCGCTGGACGAACTTTTCCGGCACTTCGAGCGGGCCGTGTACGCGACCGCTTTCCGGCGGTTGGGAAACCACGCCGAAGCCCAAGAACTGGCCCAAGAGGTCTTTGTTCAAGTGCTGCGGAAGATCGGCCAACTGCGGGAACCGGCGGCCTTCGGCGGATGGCTCCGGCAGATCACCTCGCGGATGGCCATTAACCGGGCCGTTCGGGCGGCTCCCGAAATTGATGCCGAAAACGAAATGCTCGACCTGACCTGCATCGAACGGGAAACTCCGTTGACCAAGGTCTTGGAGGGCGAACGGCGGCAACAAGTTCGGGCCGGACTGCGGCGGCTGCGGAAGCTCGACCGGGCAACCCTGACGGCGTTTTACGTCGATGGGCAATCGCTCCTCGAGATGTCGGACAAGTTCAACTCGCCGCTGGGAACGATCAAGCGACGGTTGCACGTGGCCCGGAAGCGGCTGGCCAAGGAATTGGAAGAAATGGCGGTCGCTTGAGGCGAATGACTAATGTCGAAGTCCCAATATCCAATGAGGGGAAGGTGAGTGGTGAGTGGTCGTCTCGTGATTGGAATTTGCTAATCACTATCCGCTCACTACCACTTGCCTTCCTTCATTTGACATTTTCGCTCATCGTTCATAGTTCATCATTTTCTCTGCACTCCCCGCGGGCTGTTCTCCGCAGCGAGTTCTGCAAACTCCGACGCTTGTCGCGTGTTGCCCAGCGACTTGTGCATACTGGCCAAGTTGCTGTAGGGAATCGACATCGCGGTCGCGGTGAGTTGACCATTATCGACGGCGAGGTTCATCCACTGCGCACCCTTGATCGTGGTTCGCAGGGCATCTTCCTTGCGACCAGTCTCCCATTGCGAGATACCAATGCTGACGAGGTATTCGCCAATCGCGCCGACGTCGCTGGCCGCTAGTTCCGACGGATCGCGGTCGAACATCGGCAGCGCTTTTTCATAGAGCTGCATGGCGGTCGCGTGATCGTTCTTTTGAATTGCCGCCGCTGAGCCAACACGATAATAGAGCTTGCCCAGCGTGACTTCTTCTTCCCGACTGACTTGCCGATTTCGGCCGCCTCGCTCGAGATAATCAATCGCCTGCTTGGCGAGGTCTTGAACCTTGGCCGTTTCCTTCTTGGCAATCGCAATCTGATGGGCTTCATACAGTGAGAGTCCGACTTCCCATTCGATCCGCTGTTTACGCCAAGGATCGGTCGTGGCCGCCAACAGTTGTTGACCGTTGCCGACCGCTTTTTTGACGAGTT
>JAYUFG010000053.1:0-19108 GCA_043738845.1 Planctomycetaceae bacterium | reverse complement strand
CGAAACTTATGCCGTGAATTGACACGAACACCGATACATTCATCACATTCACCAGGAAGGACACGGTGGGCCTCGACACTTCAAAATGGGGCAATTATAATACGAGCATGAGCCAGTCACTCCAATTCCTGACCGATGAGCATGGCGAGCGCACCGCGGTCGTGCTGCCCATCGCCGACTACGAAAAATTGCTGGAAGATTTGGACGACCTCGCGATCGTGGCCGAGCGTCGAGACGAGGTGGTCCTTCCACATCAGGAATTTTTGGACGGGTTACAGCGCGATGGATCTCTTTAGCATCCAGTGGCGCGCGTCCACACGGAAAGACCTTCGCAAGCTGCCGCGACAAGAAGTCGCTCGGGTGATCGTCGCCGTTGAACAACTGGCCCAGGAACCTTTCCCGCCTGGTTCCGAAAAATTGTCCGGTTCCGAACACACCTATCGCATTCGCGTCGGCGACTACCGCGTCGTTTACGAGGTGCTTGCCCAGCCGAAAGTCGTGGAAATCCAGCGCGTGCGGCATCGAAAGGACGTCTATCGGCAATGAACCGGGGGAACGATTGCCCACTCGTACACGCGACGTCTCGCCGCGTTTTAAAAGCGGCGAGACGCCGCTTGTACAAGTAACGTCAGTCAGTTACGTAGGTCAGGCCTGTGGCCTGACGAGGGTGAAGGAGCAAACGTAATCGGTCGGTCCCGGCTTCGACCGATGGTGGGATTGTTTCTCGACATGGTGGCGATCTGTCGACCCGCAGGATGTCGACCCGCAGGATATTGTCAGGCCACAGGCCTGACCTACGAAACTTCGCCTACCGCACCAGTCCCCGCTGTTGCAAGTAACTCGTGATGAACTGCTCGACGGGTGTTTGATTCTTGGCGAGCAGATAATTCATCCCCCGCCGGTTGCAGAAATTTTTCGCCCCGTCCACAAACGCCGCCAAGGTTTGCTTATATCGCTTGAGCAGCGGGGCACTCGCGGTGATCTCGGCCACGTCGCCATCCTCGCAATCGACCAATTTCAAATCGCCCTTCACGTCGGGGTCAAGCTCTTCCGCCGACAGCACGTGAACGACATACACGTCCATTTGCTGAGCGACCAAATAACGAAAGGCTGCTTCGTAACCCTGCTTGTCCATCAGATCGGTGATGAGAACCAAAATTCCTTTACCCGAGTTTCGTAGGCAAAAGTTTTTGATTCCCGCCGCGAGCGACGATTGCTCTTGAGCCTCGATCTTGTCGAGTTCGTCGATCATGCGCCAGACGCTTTTGCGGCCCCTGAGAACGGGCGACGATTGTTTGACCGGCTGGCCCAGCGTTTCAATCCGCACGCGGTCGGTTCGGACCAAGCCGATAAACCCCAGTGCGGCCGCCAGCTGCTTCGCATAATGCAGCTTCGACGGTTCGCCGAACGTCATCGAGTGACTGGCGTCGATCAAGGCGTAAAAGTGCAAGTCTTCCTCTTCCATGAACAATTTGAGAAAGAGCTTGTCGAGCCGGGCATAGGTGTTCCAGTCAATGAATCGCAGATCGTCGCCCGAGACGTAATTACGAAAGTCGGCGAACTCAACGCTTTGGCCTTTGCGTTTGCTCCGCCGCTCGCCCTTCATGCGGCCACGAAAGACCTTACGGCTGACCAATTCCAGTTTTTCCAACTGGGCCAGTAGCTCCGGCGTCAACAGCGTTTTCGGATCAGCGGCGAGGGTGTTCATGGTGCCAATATAACCCACCGGCGACCGAATAGGAAATCGGCGACGGGCGACGATTTGACCGCGTGCTAGCATGGCCATTGGTTGCGAAATCGAACCTCACAACCATACCAAAGTTAAAGGCAGCGGCGGGTCGGAAAAACCCGTCTTGTGAGAATCCACTCGTTTTGCCAAGATACGCCGTCCACCCAGTGTTCGTTATTCGTATTGGTGGAAGAATTGTCTTTCTTTTGGCCCTGCCGCCTGTAAGCCGATGCCTAAATTTTACCTCATCGATCATTCGCTGAAGATTATTGGCGGGCATCATTACGAATATGCCTTGCACATGCTGAACGCGGCCGAGCGGGCGGGCTTCACGCCGGTCCTCGCCGCGAATCGCAAATTCGTCCGCGTCTCACAGGTACCCGCCAGTTGGCAAATGACAACGCCGTTTCGACTAAGTTCCTACAGCAAACAGGCGTTGATCGGCGGTCTGTCGCGGTGGCTGGGCAATGAGCCGGTCCCGGACGACACCAATACTTTGTGGAAGCGGCAAAAAGCTCGTCTCGGAAATGTCGCGTGGCAAGTTGGCGAATGGCGCAGGATCATTCGCGGCGATGCCCGCAGCCGCAGCTTTCAGCGCGGTCTAAAAAAACTGTTCCAATGGATGCCGCCGGAGCCGGGCGATCACATTTTGATCGGGACGCTCAACGAACTCGACGTGATCGGCGCACAGCGATATTGGCGGTCGCAGCCCGAGAGCCAATTGGCCGATTGGCACATGCACTTTCATTATCCGGTCGAACCCGACTGGAAAGCCGATCCCGATCTAAGTCGCTACTACATGCGGCGGCTGGGGAAGTTTTTCAGCAACTGTCGGGCGGAATTTCCGAACCATCGGCTGCACTTGTACACGACGACCGATCCCCTCGCCGAGCAGTACAACCGGCTGAAGTCGGTGCCGGTTCGTTCGCTGCCCTATCCGGTGAGTCCTTTTTTTCTCAACGCAAAAGTTCCCCATCGAGCGGGGACGCCGCTCAAAGTGACATGTGCGGGCGGCGTGCGAGAGGAAAAGGGAATTGGCGTCCTGTCGACGCTGCTCAACGGTGTGTGGGCGGAATACTTCGTAACCGAGCGGGCCCAGTTGGTCATGCAGGCCGAGTCCGAACACAAATTGCCCGGCGAACTTCGTGCCTATTGGAATCAGGCCGAAACGGCCCGCACGAAACAAGTCGAACAGGGAATCACCCAGCCCTTTTCGCCAATGAAGTTGATGCCTTGTCCTTTGGACACGCAGGATTATCGCCGTCTGATCGTGGGCAGTGACATTGGTCTATTGCTCTATGATCGCAAAGGTTATCAAGCCAGATGTTCCGGCGTGCTGGCAGAAATGTTGAGTGCGGGCATTCCCGTCCTTGTTCCGGCAGGCTGTTGGTTGGCTGAACAAATCTCGGAAGAAGTTTACGGACATCTCGATTCGCTGGCCGAAGGAAAATCGGCGACGGGCGGCGGAGTGATTAAACATCCGGCCGAATTGACAACAGAAAATGGAATCTCGTTGTCATTTCCCAACGGACAAAGCGATCTTTATGTTCGCTTGAATTGGGAATCCGAATCGGAACGGCGGGAGTTTTTACGGGTCGAGGTGCGCCCGTTCGACGTACAAAATAAGCCGCTGCCGATTCTCACCGAGATTTTAACGCCGAGCAAAACGGGAAAGTCTTCGTCGGCTTGGTTTCCACTTCCGGCCGATGTCGCCCGCTGCGAATTGCATTGCGGCAATGCTTACAACGAACTGGGCGTGCAAGTCACGCAGGGTGAAACGAAGATCATGTCGGCGACGCCAGGTAAAGCGGGTGTTCCCCTGGGTTCCGTTGGTTTGATCGTGAGCGATGAGGGTCGTGTGCCGCAATTGCTCGCGAACATGATCGAGAATTATTCACACTTCGAGCGGACCGCCACCGCCTTTGCCGAACAATGGGCCGCTGAACACAGCCCCGACCGACTCGTCCAGCAAATGACCGCACCCGATCGGGATCCCTCCGTGCGGGCACCCCACTTCAAATCGGTCGCCCATGCGCCGGTAACGTAGAATCAACCGCCGATTTGATACATCGCTCGATCAGGGCGGATGAACTCCGGCGAGTCAATTCCGTGCCCCGGTTTCTTGGCGTGTATCGACGCCCGCACGAGGGCCGCCAATTCGTCGTCCGTCCCACCACCCCGTAAAATCGCTCGGGCGTCCCACTCCTCTATCGAAAACAGGCAGTTGCGAATTTTCCCCTCGGCCGTCAATCGCATTCGATTGCAACTGTGACAAAACGGCTGCGTGATCGGATTGATGAGACCAATCGTCCCGCGTCCGTCCACAAACCGATAATCGGTCGCAGGCTGACTTGGATCGGTAACGGGGACTCGTTCCAACGGGCCAATGCCGTCGGTTAGGCGAGCGAGAATCTCTTCGCCCGAAATCACCTGTGTGTTTTGCCAGTTGTGTTCCGCATCGAGCGGCATGAACTCGATGAATCGCATTTCGAGATCATGTTGACGGGCGAATTCTCCGAGTGGGACAATTTCTTCTTCCGTGATTCCACGAATTGCCACGGCGTTGAGCCGAATTTTCTCGAAGCCAACTTTTTGGGCCGCGAAAATCCCCTGCAACACACGGTCGAGTCCCTCGCGGCGGCTGATTTTTTGAAACGTCTCTTCGAGCAGTGTGTCGAGACTGATGTTCAGCCGACGGAGTCCAGCATCTTTCAGTTGTTGGGCCTGCTCCGTTAAAAGAATTCCGTTGGTCGTGAGGGCCATTTCCTGAATGCCGGGAATGCGAACTAGGCGGCCGATCAAGCTCGACAGGTCGTGCCGCACGAGGGGCTCTCCGCCGGTCAGCCGAACCTTGTTGACACCGAGCATGGCCACAACGCGAACGAATCGCTCGATCTCCTCGAACGAGAGAATCTCTGCGCGCGGTTTGAATTGCACATCTTCATTCGGCATGCAGTAAAAGCAGCGAATGTTGCAGCGGTCCGTGACGCTGATCCGCAGGCTCGTGTGGACCCGGCCGAACGAATCGACAAGTTCACCGGTTGTTGGGCGTAATGCCATCGGCATGTTTCGCACTCCCTTCGACCCACTCACTGGTCCCGTCGGCCCACTGTTCTTTTTTCCAAATGGGGACGACCCGTTTCAATTCGTCAATCAACCATTGTCCTGCCTCAAACGCCTCGCGGCGATGGGGCGTGCTGACCGCAATCGCCACGCTCGCCTCTCCCAGTGGAACGGAACCGAGACGATGGACGATGCCGCATTCGACAATCGGCCAACGACGGCGAGCTTCACATTCCAGTTCCGCTAATTTCGCTTGGGCCATTTCGGCGTAACACTCGTATTCCAAAAACGTCGTTTGACGGCCGTCGGTGAATTCCCGCGTCGTTCCCAAAAACAACACGACCGCACCCGCAGCGGGCGACGTGACCGACGCCAGGAGGGAAGCCGTATCGAGAACGTGAGGCGTGAGTTGAATCATACTAATCGTTATTCTATCCGCCACTGACGGGAGGGATACAGGCCACATCGGAGTTGGCAGTGATTACCGTATTTTCAGCGGCATATTCAGTGCCTATGGCAAACAAACTCCGCTCGAACAGCGACGTCAATTCAGGCAATTGTTCCGCTAAGGCTCTTCGTAAATCAGCAATCGTGGCACCGGGCGACAACACGACCTCGACCGTTTCTCGACCTGCGTTTTGCTTGACGGCGGCAAAGAGTCGGACGTGAATGGTCATGGAATTATTAGCATGACGGACGAGAAGTTGCGGGTTTGACTCCCGGGGGCAATCTCACCACCGCTTGGCCAGCCAGTATGTCGAGTACCCTGTACTTGATCCTGATTCGTACAACCGTCCTGGCTCCCGTCAGTACTGCGTACTTGACCTACATGGCTTCGCTGTCACTGTTAAATGTGAACATCGCCGGTCGTCGCTATATTATACCCGATTGAGGGCATTTTGTCGGGGGTTAAAAGTGAGCCATTTTGGGAACGCGCGAGCGGCGGTGTTTTTCAGAATTCGGGCCTGTTGGGTGAACATACTCAGCAAAGAAATCTCTTGGCTGCGCCCAGCGGTTGGAAACCAACCGCTGCCAACCGCGCACTCGGTTCAAGTTGCAATTGCCCGTTCAATCTCTCGTCGGTCTGGCCCTTTTGGCATGACGAACAAACATTTCCCGTGGCTCCGATTCGCCCACAGTTCGCCGATGGCCCGTTTTTCTTTGGAATCGTCGTTGCTCCAACGATCTTCGCCCTTGTACTCGACAACGAGAATTCGGCCGTCCGTCAACAGGCAAACGAAATCCGGATAGAACCGGTCCGTTGCCGTTTGCAACCAGAACGACGTTTGCGGTCGTCGCTCCAAATTGCGAACCCACCATTGAACCTTTGGGTGTTGGTCAAGGTACGCGGCGCAATCAAATTCTTCTCCTTCTGGTTTTAATTCCCCGATCAAGGGGAAGTAATGCTTGCCAAAGCGGTACGCGCCATCGTAGTACCCGTTAGCCGCGTATTGATCGGCGGAGAACTCTAAAAAGAATTCCGGACCGACTTCGATCTCCGCTCCGTCAGTGCGAAACAACATTCGGTTAAAGGCGTCGGTTTGGTACTTTTGTCGAAAGTGGTCGATCTTTTCGCCGATGGCGGAGCGCAACCGAAATTTCTGTCGTGCTAGTTGTTCGATGGTCAACGTCCGTGATTCAAGTAAACCGGTCAACAGGCGATGGATAAACAATGTCGATTGTGTTCGCGTAAGGTCGGGATGAGGAATCTGTCGGTCGAGCCAATTCGTTAAGCCCGCCACATCCCAACCCGGCTCGATGATCATCAACGAGAGTTGCCGCTGGACTTGTTCGACAAAACGGACTTCCAACCGACCTTGATCGGAAACATCCAGTTCGCCCGCCTTGCCTTCGGCGACAACGCTGGGGAACTCGCTTTCGGACAACGTCGCGTCGCAATCGGCCAACTCCCACGGGACTTCCCGAAAATGCGTTTCCTCAAACAATTCCAATTGGCCATTTTGCCGAATGGCCATCAAGGGGATTCGGAACGGTGGCCGCGCAACGGCTACCGGCACGAGTTGTATCCTGCGCCCGTGCGATTTTTGGAAGATCGCGTCCGCTGAATGTTGCCCCTCGGTCGTTTGAAAACAATTCGCGATTGCCGCCCGGTCGCTTTCCGTCACGTCCCCCGTAACGGTCAATTCATTTCGGACCGGGTCGAACGTCACTCGTTCGCGCAATTCGCCCGACAATTTCGCCAAGTTCGGCACTTCGGAAACCGGTTGAATTACTTCGTTGATGAGTGGCCCCGAATCGGGCAACGTCATTTGATAGGGTTGAATGAATTGATTCGCTTCAATCCGCGCGAACCCATTTTCAACGAGCTTGTCTTTCAACGCATTCGCCGTTTCCAGAAAATCGGTCGATGAAACGACCGCATACGCGAAATTCAGTTCGGGGTTTCGCTTTCGCTTGGCCTGTGGCATTCGCAGCACGCGACCTAACAATTGCTCCGCCGCCCGCGCCGAACGCACGTCGGCTACGGAACAAAAAACATAAGCGAACGAACAATCCCAACCCTCTTTCAACGCTTGCACCGTGATGATGAAACGAATCGGGCAGGTCCGATCAAACAAATTCACGTCGTCGATTTCCCGCGTATTCCCGGTCGCAATGGCAACTTGTTCGTCGCGAATCTGAAAATCATTGAGCAAGCATTCCTTGACCACTTCGACCGTAATCGTTTGCTTTGTGGAGCTTTTCGCCTGCGCTTGGATCAACACTATCGGGCGGATGTACTCGCCCGTCTCACGCTCTTCGGCCAATGCGATTTGTTCCAAGCGATGTTGCCACTCGCGCGCCTTGCCAAGTGCCCCCTTCCAATCGGCGTGCGTTTCAAGCTTGATCGGCAACTTGACCATCTCTTCGGCTTTGAGTTCCGCTGCTGAAACGTGGTGCAAGACGTTGCTGGCGAATTCCTCTCGGTCGGGATGATGGTCGATTTGCGGCGTCGCCGTAAACTCGACAATGCACGACGGATTGAACCGGGCTAATGTATCGAATGACAACGTGGTCCGCGCGTTGTGCGCTTCATCCATGATGACCACGGGCCGCCACAATCGCAGCACGTTGCACAACGAATAGGGAGTCGTCCCGTCGGGCCGCCGCTCTAAATACGATTCCTTTTCCGCCGTCAAGCCGCTGAAATGGCTCATTAAATCGCCCGCCGATTCGTATACCTTACGCCCGTCGGTATCTTCTACGCGCAACGCCGCCAATGTCGAAACGATGATGCACATCTCGCCGCCGAGCGTTCCTTGCCGAACGCTCAAGGCGTCCTTTAAGTCCATGACAGAAACTTTACAGCTAAATCGTTCATCAACGGCTTGGCGATAGGGATGGTGCCGGTTGCGGAGCGCGACCAAAGTCTGGTCACGGATCGTATTCGACGGGACCAACCACAAGCAAACTGGATTCTCGACGTGCGACATTTCTATCGCAACGATGCCAATGGTATGACACGCCATGAGTGTCTTTCCGCCCCCCGTCGGAACGCGCAAACAGACGTAGGGGAGTTCCGGCAACTGAGGAACGGAACAATACGACCGATTGGTTAGATTATTAAACGCAATTCTACCGCCATGCGTTTTCGTCAGCCGCAAATAGCTTTCCAAAGCGTCCAGGCTGTTGCGTTGATAGTTGCGAAGTTCGAGCATGATTAGGTGAGCCGGATTCCATAGGGGACTTGCTTAAAGACAATGCGTTCGCGTTTCAATCGACTCTCGCCCAACCGGCAACCCTCCCCGTAAATGACGCGGGGGCCGTCGTGCTTGGGCAATTTCGCGAGTGTGGTCGTCGTCAAGACGTTCCCACCGGCAACGCTCTTGTCGCCCAAAATTCCGTTGAACAACAGATAGACGGCCCGTTCGCCGTGAACGCCCAAGAGGGGCGATTTTCCGGCCCGCTTGGGGATCGGTTCGCCCGTTTCGGTGAAGTAAACGTGGGCGGCCAAGTCGGCGAAAGAGACGCCGTCGCGAATCGCGCCCGATTCGTCAAACAGCGGTTGCGCGAGGGTGCAGTAGCGGAATCCGCCGCCGAGTCCTTCGACGCGAGGCGGGGAGCCAGCTTTCCCAGATTGTGCCCCCCCCCCCGGATTGCCGCGCGTCATAGCCTTCAATGACGCGCGTGAGTCGCTTGGCCGTCACGTCGCGACAAATCGTTTCATCCATTTCGATGAGTATGAAACGCCGATTCCCGCCGTCGGCTTTGTTCATCGCCATGACAGCATGGCCTGTTGTTCCGGAACCGGCGAATGAATCAAGAATCAGCGAGTCCGAATCACTTGCCATTGCAGCGACAATTTTGAGGAGCTCAATCGGTTTCGGCGTATCAAACGCTTTTTGACCGTTAAATATCTCTTTCATTTCTGCACTCGCATTGCGCGTGCTTCCGGCAAATTGATAGGGCCACCAAGTCTGATTTACCACACCATCTTTAACCTCAGAAAGAAATTTCTTTTCCATCGGAAATTCGGCGTCACCGCGTTTACCCCACCAAATGCGAGCTTCCGCAGCTAGTTCTTTCATTTTAATTGGCGGTCGCCGCCAACTACTGCCCGTGGGCGGGAAAACTTTTCTCCCGGCCGGATTTTTGAGTTCGTAGTAGTCTCTGTCGCGATGCTCCGCGCGAGTTAGCGGCGTTGCGAGCCAAGGGCCCCGTGGGTCGTTGTCCGGGTTCGTGTACGTTGCAAGTTGACGCTCATTTCTCGTAAGCATGTTTGGCACAAAGCGGTCGGATCGCTTGTATGCTAAAATATGGTTGTGCGTCTCCGCGACGCCACTACTATTGTTTCCCGGCGTGTCTTTTGACTGCCAAACGAAGTTCGCAATTAGGTTTCTCGCGCCATAGATTTCGTCCATGACCAATCTAAGGTGGCCGATTTCAACGTCGTCAATTGCTACGAAAATCGCGCCGTCTTCCCGTAGAAATTCCCGTAGCACGGCCAAACGCGGGTACATCATGCACAGCCATTTATCGTGGCGGGAAAGGTCTTCCGCTTCGGCCCCGACCACCTTCCCCAACCAGTTGCGGATTTCTGGGCTGTTCACGTTGTCGTTATAGACCCAGTTTTCGTTGCCCGTGTTGTACGGCGGGTCGATGAAGATGCACTTCACTTGCCCGGCGTAGTAGGGCAAGAGAGCTTTGAGCGCGAGCAGATTGTCCCCTTGAACCAAGAGATTGCCGCTGCCCGGATCGCCGACCGAGAGGCTCTTGTCGCATTTGAGCAAATGATACGGCACTTCCCGATGATGGTTCAGGACCGCCTTTTTTCCTATCCAATCCAGCGTCGGCATGACGGAACTTTCCCACGGGGTGGTGATTCAAACCCTCGTAGGATACCCGTTGGCGGGGAGAATCAAAAGTGGGTCGGGGTCGGGCGGTTGCGGATCTTTGCGGGGCGATTGACCCGTACGAAGGCCCGTATGTCGATGGACTGTGATTGCCAACAAAAAAAGCCGGTCGGATTTCTCCGCCGGCTTTTGGATTCGTTGATTTAATGCAGTCAAGTACAGGTTCCGACAGTTTACTTCGGCAGGACCGGCTTGCCCGCCATTCCGTCGGGCACGCGGACGACAAGCGATTCCTTCGTCTTGTTCGTGATCAACAGTTTGGCTTCGTGATCGTTGGCGGGAATAAACTTCGCTTCGACCTGACCTTTTTCAATCGCCTCGAACAGACCAACGGTCACGACGGTTTTATCGGCGACCTTTTCTTTTTTGTCCGCTTCTTTTTTGTCAGCAACCGGAGCGACGGGCAAAGTTTTTGCACCGGGTGCCGAATTGACGATGTCGTTACCACTCGTGATGGAAGCGTTGCCACTTTCGGCGGGACGATTCTTGGCGAGTTTTTCAGCCTCAGCGGAATACTGCATCGCGGTCGCGATTTCGGTCGCAGCGAAATACGATTCAGCCGGACGGTTGATGTGCTTGATTTGCTTTTGGGCCAGTTCTTCCCAAGTCATTTTGTTCGCGACGTGCCACGTGGCCGCTTGTGCCGAACGCTGCAACATTTCGCCGCGACCAAAGGCCTTAATCAATTCTTGGAGAGTCGCGTCGGTCGTATATTTTTCGATCGGCATGATTTCATAAGGAATCTGCGGAGCCGGATCTGGTGCGCCGTGCTGTAGGCAAACACACGCCACGCGAACTTGGCTCGTCTTTTCGGGTAGCACGTTCACTAGGCCAAACTTCTCGGGGCCAAGTGTGAACATCGCACCACCACCACCGGCTCCACCGCCACCCGACCCACCGAATCCGACCGGTTGAGCAGCACCGCCACCACCGGCTCCACCCGCAGCTCGTCCGCCACCCGCGCCGCCGGGTCGCGCAGCACCCGCTTGAGCATCGGAACAGAGAAGTCCGGCAATGGTTAGGCAACTTAAAATCGTGAACAGACGCAATGAAACTCGCATCTAAAAACCTCCGGACGGTGTTCCGAATGATCGAATCGAATGGAAAAGAAACGCCAACGTTCAGCCTATAGGATAACTCGACTGGGTGAGAATACCAAATGAATTCTGTTGAATTCTCGGTGGGAATCATTACCAGCAGCCAAATAGGACGCTCGGACGATTCCTTTTTTCGCGACAATGTTGAGAACTGACCGAAAATTGTGTGAAATTGAACGAAAGTGGTCGGTTCCTGCTCTGCAATCCATTGGAATCGAACATTTTCCGAATCGCCGTGAATTAAAAAATGAATGTAAGTTGTTGCAATAGAATCACTTACGACTATTTTTATGAATTTTCAAATATATTGTTGTAAATAATGCTGAAATTGGTAAATTGAGGGTGGCTTCGGACCCTTCCATTTGGACCAAAACACCATGACAACCATGACTACCCAGCCCGTTGAACAGGCCGAAAGTTCGGACGCGGCGTTGCTGGATATCCTCAATCAGTCGGGTTCGCTCGGTGTCAACGAAATGGCCGACGCGATGGGTGTCACGGCGACCGCTGTGCGGCAGCGGCTTTCTCGGTTGATGGGACAGGGACTCGTCGGGCGTGAATCAACCCGCGAAGGACGTGGTCGGCCGAGCCACCGTTATTCCTTGACGAGCAAAGGGCGGAGAGAGACAGGCAACAATTTTTCTGACCTGACGATTGCCCTGTGGAAGGAAATTCGCGAAATCAAGCAGCCGGAAATTCGGATCGGTTTGATCCAGCGAGTGGCCCACCACTTGGCCGAAATGTACAAACCACACGTTCACGGCAAGAACACGGCCGAGAAAATGCGGGCTGTCGCCAAATTGTTCGAGCAGCGGGACGTGAAGTTCACGGTTGAAGAGCGGGCGGGACAGTTGCCCGTATTGAACGCTCTAGCCTGTCCCTATCCCGAACTGGCCGAGCAAGATCGGTCGATTTGTTCGCTGGAAAAAGTGCTGTTTTCGGAGTTGCTGGGGACACCGGTGAAATTGACCGATTGCCGTCTGGATGGAGAGAAGTGCTGCCGGTTTGAAACAAGCTAACGAACGGGGTATATTGCTGGATTAACGTCGAGATTCCCCGCACGGTTAATACGGACATAAAACGAAGGATTTTCCTATGACACAACCCTGGATTGAAGGACGGTTTGAAGAAAACGTCATCACGACAACGCTCGAACAGGCCATCAATTGGGCCAGAGAATCGAGTGTGTGGCCGATGACGTTTGGTTTGGCGTGCTGCGCCATTGAAATGATGGCCGCCGGTGCCAGTCGTTTCGACATGGACCGTTTTGGGGCGGGCGCGTTTCGCGCAACGCCGCGACAAGCCGATCTCATGATCGTGGCAGGCACCGTGACGTACAAAATGGCCAGCCGCGTGCGCCGCTTATACAACCTCATGCCTGACCCGAAGTTTGTGATCGCGATGGGTGCCTGCACGACGGGTGGCGGTCCTTATTTCAAATGGGGCTATCACGTGGTGAAGGGTGTTGATTTGGTCGTTCCCGTCGATGTGTATGTTCCCGGCTGCCCACCGCGCCCGGAAGCCTTGCTCGAAGGTTTGATGCGGATTCAAGACAAAATTCGGGGTCACAAGATCGCCCGGCAAAATGGTGCCGCGATTGGAATCAAGGTGGACGACGAATTGCCCGTTCCGCATCACTCGGGTTATGTGTCAACGACGATTGAGACCGAGCCGTTGTACGATCACCAGAAAATTACCGGGTAGTAGAGAGCGATTAGCCGTTAGCCGTTATTTTTTGCATTTCATTCATCACTCATCGTTCATAATTCATCGTTTCCCCCATGACCGACACACTTAAAATCACCGATCTCCACGTCGCCGTTGAAGGCAAGCCCATTCTCAAAGGGGTCAACTTGACCATTCAGCGGGGCGAGATTCACGCCTTGATGGGACCGAACGGCTCTGGCAAAAGTACGCTCGGGTACGCCATCATGGGCCATCCTGGTTATGAAATCACGCAAGGTTCAATCACCTTGAACGATCAAGACGTGATCGAAATGGAGCCGAACGAGCGGTCGCGGGCAGGGATTTTTCTCGCCTTTCAGCGGCCCATGTCGATTCCCGGCGTGAAGATGTCCGACTTTTTGCGACATGCCACGACGAATGTTCGCAAGCCAGATCGTAAAGAGGGCGAAGAGCTGATTCCGATGCGGGAGTTTCGGGCCGAGCTTAAGGCCAAGATGTCGCAGTTAAAGATGGACCCAGAGTTTGCTCGCCGTTACGTCAACGAAGGTTTTTCCGGCGGCGAAATGAAGCGGGCCGAGATTTTACAATTGGCCATGTTGCGGCCGAAGTTCGCGGTCCTGGACGAAACGGACAGTGGCCTCGATGCCGACGCCGTTCGTTTGGCCAGCCAAAGCATTGCAGAAATTGGCGGTGCGGATATGGGCATTTTGATTATCACGCACCACGAACAATTGTTGGAACACAACCGCCCACTCCGCACACACGTCATGCTCGGCGGTCGGATCGTCGAGAGTGGCGGGCCAGAGTTGGCGGTGGAATTGCACAAGCAGGGTTACGAGCGCATTCGGGCGACCTATCCCGAAGCAGCGGCGGATGAACAACACATGACGAAGAAAGATCGACCACTGGCCGCGGTATGACCTGCCGCGAGTACGCAGTGTAATCTGCCGCGAGTACGCAGTGTAGGAATTCCGTTCCAGCCTCCCGATGTCCATACGAAACATTTTTTCCAAAGAAGTAAAACTATCATGGCTACCGATACCCTTCCTTCGCCTTCCGTCGCCGATCCACTCGCTGGCGAAATCAACAAGTACGACTTTCGCACCACCAGCAAGCCAATTTTCAAAGCTCGCAAAGGAGTTGATGCACAAATCGTGCAACAAATCTCCGATATGAAGAACGAGCCGCAGTGGATGCTGGACTTTCGTCTCAAGAGCTTGGAGATTTTCAACTCCAAGCCGATGCCCACGTGGGGCGGAGATATTGCCGTTGATTTTCAGGACATTTACTACTACCTGAAGCCGACCGATCATCAAGGCAAAACTTGGGACGATGTGCCCGAGGAAATCAAAAAGACGTTTGACCGGCTCGGAATTCCCGAAGCCGAGAAAAAGTTCTTGTCCGGCGTGAAGGCGCAGTTTGAGAGCGAAGTCGTGTACGGTTCGCTGCAAGAAGACCTCGCGAAGAAGGGGGTTATCTTCACCGATACCGATTCGGCCGTTCGCGATTATCCCGATTTAGTTCGTCAGTATTTTGCTACGATCATTCCGCCGACCGACAATAAATTCGCTGCACTCAACTCGGCCGTCTGGTCGGGCGGATCCTTCATTTATATCCCCAAGGGGGTAAAGATCGAATTCCCGTTGCAGGCGTATTTCCGGATCAATGCCGAGAGCATGGGCCAGTTCGAGCGGACGCTGATTATCGTCGATGAAGGTGCCCAGGTCCACTACGTCGAAGGTTGCACCGCGCCGATGTACACCACGCAAAGCCTCCACTCGGCCGTTGTCGAAATCATGGTGAAGAAACATGCCCGCTGTCGGTATACGACGATTCAAAATTGGGCGAACAACATTTATAACCTCGTGACCAAGCGAGCAATGGCCTACGAAAACGCCACGATGGAATGGATCGACGGCAACTTGGGAAGCCATCTCACAATGAAGTATCCGGCCGTCTACATGATGGAGCCGGGCGCACGGGGCGAGATTCTGTCGATTGCGTTTGCCTCGGCTGGCCAACATCAAGACGCGGGTGCAAAGGTCGTCCACTGTGCCCCGCACACATCGAGCCGGATCGTCTCAAAGTCGATCTCGAAAAACGGCGGTCGGGCCAGCTATCGCGGTCTCGTTAAAGTCGAAAAAGGTGCGACCAAAGTGAAGTCGAATGTCGTGTGCGACGCCTTAATTTTAGATTCACGCAGCCGCAGTGACACCTATCCCTACATCGAAGTTGACGAACAAGATGTCACGATTGGTCATGAGGCAAGCGTCTCGCGAATTGGCGAAGAGCAATTGTTTTACTTAATGAGTCGCGGTTTGTCGGAAGCCGAAGCCAGCACGATGATCGTCAGCGGTTTCATTGAGCCGCTGGTGAAAGAACTTCCGATGGAATACGCGGTCGAGATGAATCGTTTGATTGAATTGCAAATGGAAGGCAGTGTGGGGTAAGGTTTCCCCAGCGGCTACTTAAGAATCGTGATTAAGTGGTTTGGTGAATTCCGAATATCGGGATGAAGTAATTCGTGGCAACAACGACTGGATTTCATGCGTGTTCGAAACAGTTTGTGGATCGTCTGCGCGATGGGAAATTGTCGATCAACGACTGGGAGTTTAGCACCAACGCCTATGACTGGCTCGGTGATGGGATTTACTTTTGGGAAGGGAGTCTCCGAAGGGCACAGGAATGGGCACGTGAATTCGTTGTCGAGGAAGCGGCAATCATTGAAGCGGAGGTTGAATTGGGCCGCTGTTTTGACCTCACCGCGACAGATTTCCTAGACCTACTTTCCGCAACTTATGAAATCCTGAAAAACTCGTATCAAGAGAACAACTGGAAACTTCCAACGAATCGTGACCTGCGGTCCGGAAGTCGTTGGAACCGTTCGTGGATGCAAATATTGGATCGAGTGAATGCGTGGATTTATCCGATTTTGACCAAACAACCGTTTCTCCGATCAACAATTCGACCGCTGCGAAATCTTGATTGCTTGGTGATCAACGAGTTCCTTAGCCTCACGGAATCCAATGAAAACCCAATTTACTACCAGACCGTTCGTTCTCCCTTTGAAGAGGGCGATTTTGTTTTTCCTGGTTCAATGATTCGGCGGCAGACGCATATTCAGATTTCAGTTCGTGACCGGACCTGCATTCACCCCACCCAATTTCATTCGGTTTAAGAGCCTTGATGCGTTGTCCATTGTTACAAAGGAGACTTGCGATGAGTGATCGACCAAACCACGAATTAGCCGAGAAGTCTCGCCAGATACTCGACGAAGCAAAACGACTTCCGGCCAACGCACAAATTGATGGCCTGCGCAAAAAGGGAATTATCGACAGCCAAGGGCAGCTTATCCCGCGGACGAACGGAAATTCCTCCTACCACCCTGATCCATCGAAATAAGAACTCAAAAACACGAATCGCAAACCATGCCCTTGACGACCGAAACCGCTGGCTTTACCAAAATTGCCTTTGACGCCTTTCTCGCTGCACGCAACGAGCCAAAATGGCTCAGCGAGCGACGCAGGGCGGCTTGGCAACTGTTTCAAGAACTGCCGCTCCCTTCGCGCACCGACGAAGAGTGGATGCGGACCGATATTCGTATGTTCCGCCTCGATAAATTTGGTTTTCCAGCCAGTACCAGTGGCGGAACGCCGGGCGAGTTGCCCGTCGGTTTGTTGACCGAAGGTGTCGAACTGGGTGGGCAAACAACCGCCCTCGACAGTCGGCCGGTCGCGGCGCACCTCGACCCGAAATGGGCCAAGCAGGGCGTCCTGTTTGGGAGCCTCGACGAGTTAGTCAACACGCACAGTGCGTTGTTGCAACCGCACCTCATGACCAAGGCGTTCAGTAGCAAGTACGACAAGTTTGCGGCCTTGCACGCCGCCTGTTGGTCGGGCGGAACGGTCCTATACGTCCCACGCGGCGTCGTCATTGACCAACCATTTCATGCCCTCACCGCGATCACGCCGGGCGGAGTTGACTTTAGCCACACGCTCGTCATTCTCGAAGAAGGGGCGGAGGCGACATTGCTCGCCGAGACGGCAGGCGGCGACGATGGGACACAAGGACTGCACTGCGGAGCGATTGAATTGCTCGTCGGGCCGAATGCAAAACTGCGATACGTCAATTTGCAAAATTGGGGCAAAGGCGTGTGGCACTTTGCCCATCAAAAGGCGATTGTGGATCGCGATGCCTCGCTGCAATGGACGATCAGCGCGCTGGGAAGTCGGCTGGCCAAGGTCAATCAGCACGTGGCCCTTGTCGGCGATGGTGCCACCGCTCAGGTCAACGGTGTGATGTTCACCGAAGGCAAGCAGCACCTATGTTACAACACACATCAACATCACATGGCCCCGCATTGTCAGAGTGATTTGCTGTACAAGGGGGCGTTGCAAGATCAATCGCGGCTGGTCTGGCGGGGCATGATCAAAGTTGACAAAGATGCCCAGCGGACCAATGGTTATCAACGAAACGACAATTTAATTCTGTCCGAAGAAGCCCGGGCGGACTCAATCCCCGGCCTAGAGATCGAAGCCGACGATGTTCGTTGCACGCACGGCTCAACGGCGGGGCGCGTAGACGACGAGCAGATTTTTTACGCCCGCTGTCGCGGCCTCACACGCAACGAAGCCGTTCGCATGATCGTCGCTGGATTTTTTCAACAGGTTTTTGACCGGATCACGATTGATAGCGTTCGCAATGCACTGGGTCAGGCGATTGGGCGGAGAATTCGAGAGTTTGATTAAACGCAGAAGTTAAAACGCAAAATGCAAAACGAAAGTGGTAACTATTTAGCCGTGTGAAGTGCGAAAAAATTGTCGAATGCAAAACAGCCCGAAGGGCTGACATTTTTCAGCCCAGGGCAACGCCCTGGGGACCGAAACCACCAGGAACATCAACGCCCCGAAGGGGCAAAACATGACGTATTTCGCCCTTTCAGGGCTTGATCGACTATGCGGTTGGATTTCCCAGGGCGTTGCCCTGGGCTGAAAAATGTTCGCCTTTCAGGCGAATGAACGAGCGGAATTTTTACATCAACTTCGCACGTCCAACGGCTAAGACTACTACCAAAACTGAACTACGAACAGCAGAAGAACCCGTTAGGAATCAATGTCTGAATTTATCCGTGTTGTGTCCGTGAGCGAAATACCTGACCCAGGCAAGCAATTGGTCGAGGTAGACGACCGGCTGGTGGCGTTGTTCCATGTCGGGGGAAAGTTTTACGCCCTAGATGACGTTTGCACGCACGACGGCGGCCCACTTGCGGAAGGCTTGCTCGATGCGGCGGCTTGTACGATCGCTTGCCCTCGTCACGGGGCCAAGTTTGACATCCGCGATGGTCGCGCCGTGACGATGCCCGCCACTCATGCGACGGTCGCTCACGAGGTGAAAGTTGAAAATGGTGAGGTCTACGTGCGTGTTAGTGAGAACTAATCTTGAGGCACGGAGGGAATTTCATGCCTGACGCATGCACTCGAAACGCTCGGTTGCAACGAATTGAAAATGCGATTGGTCAACTCAATGCGATTGGTCAACTCGTGTATCCCATGATGATCGGCTTACCGCTCATGGCAATTGGCAGCGGTGCATTGTTATACATATATGCGTGGTCAAGCATGGTTGATCCGAGCCTTTCCGCAACTGAACGCAGAGACAAAATCATCTCCAGAATGATTGATGGGGGGAGCGATCATCCCTACAATGATAATCGGTGTCGGCCTTGTCGTCATTCTGATTGGATTCGTGCGAGCAGCGATCTCGTATCGCGGAAATTGACAGAGTCACAATTAACTTACAGAGGGATTTGGAGTCGAATATTATGCCAATCACTGAAGAACTTGTTCGCGAAACACTCAAACAGGTCATCGACCCAGAGTTGTTCGTCAACATTATCGACCTGGGCTTGATCTATTTGGTCGAGATGACCGAAACGCCGGAGCAAAAGACCGACCTCAAAGTCGAGATGACGATGACGAGTCCCGCCTGTCCCGCTGGCCCGCAATTGTTGGGCAACTCGAAACAGGTTCTCAGTCGGCTGGAAGGGGTCGGCGAGGTCGAGATCAAACTCGTGATGGTTCCCCCCTGGACACCCGACCGCATGACCGAGGACGCCCGCGATCAGTTGGGAATTTTTTGAGAACGTACCATGCCGTCGAAATCTGACAAGTTGGCAAGTA
>JAYUFG010000052.1:0-19137 GCA_043738845.1 Planctomycetaceae bacterium | reverse complement strand
GCGGCTGGGACAGGAAAGCGCTCCACGAGCGAATGAATGTTTTTCCATCGGGCGACCAGGCGATGGCGCCCGTCATGCCGCTGACGTCCAGTTTCTTGACCAGCACCGGCTTGTCGGGAGCTGACGTGTTCCAAATCGAAAAATCGGCGGCCCGAGTTCCGCGACCTCCAATCAGTAACCGTTGATTGTCGGGACTCCAGGGCTCTCCGCACCGTGGCGATGCCCATGCGCAAACATCGTGATGCTGCTACTGGAGATTTCGCGGTTCGGACTTTTGAACGTCTCGTTCAACCCGCGAATCAAGGCAATTTCTTGTTTGGGGAAGTGCAGGCCGATTGCCAATTGATCGCCATCATCGGAAAAGGCAAGCGAGCCGACAGCGATCAGCGGACGGCCAAGCTTCACCGATTGAATTTGTTTGCTGGGTAGGTCGACCACGATCAAGCTGTAGATCGTACGGTTTTTTCGTTTTGCTACTTCCGCATTATCAAACGTTACAGGCGATCCGCCGAGAGCGACGCGGCGTCCGTCGGAGGAAATGGCGGCTACATCCCAGCGCTTCAGCCCTTGGCTCTTTTCCATCCCATAGCCGGGCAGACGAAGCACCCCCATCCGTTCGCCGGTGGCTGTGTTCCAGGCGGCGATGGTGCAATCTTGCCCAACGGTAAAGAGGCGTTTGTTGTCGGCGGTAAAACCGAGCGCGCAAATCGGAGCGGTGTGCGAGCCAGGATCGAAAGCCAGCCGGACGTGCGAGATATCTTCCGGCTCCTGCGGATCTTCCGGCTTGGCGTCGGGATCCGGTTCTTCTTCGGACTGCGGCGCGGGTGTTGGCTTTCCTGGGGCAGGCTTGCTTGGCTTTTGGGCGTGAGCTGGCCATGCCGCCAAGATGAGCAACAGAAGAATGACCGGACGAAAGGTGGAGGTGACGTTCATGAGTAGTTTATGGCCAAGCGAAGACGAATTGTGTTAATCGTGCGAAATAAATTTTTTATCGTTCACGTTGATCGCGCGCCGCCGCGCCGGGGAACGGATTGCTCCTCCGGCGCGAGCGGCACGTCGCGCGATGAACTAGTTGGTAACCACGGTATAGGCGACCGGAGGGCCTTTCGCATTGATCACCTTGACCGTGATGTCCTTAATTCCACCATGGCCAGTGTGCCAATGATAGGTGCCCCAGGTGCCTTGGCTGTGCCACAGCAAGTCTCCACGGGGGCCAATAACTTCGAATTGACATCCGCCGGTGCCCCGCATCGACACCTCGGCGAGCGAGTTGGGTGCGAACGCAATCTCGAATACTTGTGCCTTGCCCTGATGGACAACACGTGAAATGTGTCGAGGCCCGCCAATCGCGCCGCGGTCCTTGGGAGCCGATGCTTCTTTGATCTGCGCTTCCAAGGCTTTGCTACGATCCTTATCGCTGGCGACCATAGCCCGGGCGTCATCGAACAGCGAGTTAGCCTGATCTTTGAACGACAACGATTTCGTGTCATCAATTACGACTTTACCATCGGAGTCCTTGACTTCGATCTTAGCTTCGGCGAACTTACCGCCCGTCGCCTTGTCGACCTGCATCAGAATTCCGCCCGCCACGACCAAGGCATCCGGCCATTTGTTGGTGTGGCCCACATCGGACAATCCGACTGCCGTTCCCACGTCGGCGACCAGTGCCGCCCGTTTGTCGCTTTCGTCGTCCTTCTTTTCTTCCTTGGCCGGTGCGGCTTTGGAGTCTTCGGCTTGCATGTTGCTCGCTATGACCAGAGACAAAGCCAGGCCACCAGAAACTGCCGCCATCATCGTTTTACCAAACCATTTCATAACTGAACCCTCTCGAAAAAAAGTATCCATCGAACTGACCGAGAACATCCCGGCCCAAATCAATCAACAGAACCGCCGAACACTCGCCCACTTTTTTGATCTGGTTAGAAGGGTAGTTGCCACACGCGAACCGCCCCGTTCTTCCCACCTGAAACGGCTTGCCGACCGTCAGGCGTCCATGCCAAAGCTAAGATCGGACTCCCCGTGTTGCGAGAGGTCCATTGTGTGCGACCTTCCGTTACCGACCAACAACGCAACAGCCCATCTTCCCCGCCCGACAGAAACTGGCTGCCATCGGCCGAACTGAGTAGTGTCAACACCGCCTTGTCCTGCTTGGGCATATCCCGCGCTGCGAACGTCTTGCCGTTCCAAATGCGGATCACGCCTTCGTCGCCCACAGAGATGAAACCATCAGCCACGAATGCGACCGCGCGAACTACCGTGGCATCGGCCACCAACGTCCGCAATGAAATCCCCTTGGCCGCGTCCCACAAGATCAACTTTCCGTCATCGCTACCGGTGAGCAGGCGTTTGCCGTCGGAACTAAACACCGCCGTTAATACGCCCGTGGCATCTTCCGCCAGCAGCCGATGCGTTCTCGCATCCAAGTCCCAAAGAAAAAGCTCATTGATCGCCGCCGAAAGCAGTTGTTTGCCATCTGCGGAAAATGCCGCGGTCTGGATGATCCGCGTGTGACCTTCCAGCGGTTCGCCCGCTGGCTCCAAGGTTTTAGTATTCCACAACTGTACGACCAAATCAGTTGGCGGACGCTTGTTTCCGCCAGCCGTGGCCGCCAGTGCCTTGCTTGGTGAGACAGCGAGACATCGGGCCGGACTTGTCAGATCGACGAATTTTGGTTCCACATTGCTGCCTGGAGTCCAGAGTCGTAATGTGCCATCCGAGCTCGCCGATACAATGGTCATCTGCTCGAGCAGCGGCACCACACCCACGCCAACTACGGAGCCGGAATGCGATTTACTGGAACTTATTTCGCCCACCAGTGCTAGGCGGACGGTTTGCGGCTCATCGGGCAGGACGACGACATGACTCGGAATCAGTTCGTGACCGGGTGCTTCGGTGGCAGTACGCAGAAAGTAATCCCCCGGCGCAAGCGGCATTGAATCCTTCGAACTCAGATCGACTGCTTGCTCAGTGCCGTCGTGCAACAAGATTATCTTGGACAACGACTTATCGTGAACGAATTTGACTTCGACCGGTGGAGGCGACTTCACAATCGCCGCCAAACTCACTCCGCCCAGCACCACTGCGACCGCACCCGCCATCATCCATCGACGCCGCACGACTCGACTGCTGCGGGAACCTCGAGTGGCTTGAATTTTTTTCAACGTCTCGACGACCGACTGGGCCGTCGCGGGTCGATCTGCTGGGTTCAACTCCAGCATCTGATCCACCAAGCGGCAAAAATCGGACGGCAAACTGCGATTGGATTCGCCGATCGGGCGTGGACGCTCGGTGAGCATCTTCAACAGCGCACTGAGCGAGCGCGTTGCTGGATAGGGTGCTGCGCCGGTCGCAGCCCGGTAGAGTACGCAGCCCAGCCCGAACAGATCCACGCGATGATCGATCTCGGCACCGCGCACTTGCTCGGGTGCCATATATCCCGGCGTTCCAGAAACGCCCACCGAACTACCTCCGTCGCCAGCGCGGGCGAACGCAAGTCCGAAATCCAGAATCTTGACGCGACAACTTGGTTCTTCCAGCCACAAGTTCGCCGGCTTGATGTCGCGATGGATCAGTCCTCGCTCGTGGGCCGCAGCCAATCCTGACGCGGCTTCGCACCCCATTCGCAGCACTTCGTCCAGCGGCAGTGGCCCCGCATGTTGCTTGAAACGCTGATCCAGCGATTGACCCCGCAACAAGGGCATGACGATGCAGGGAATGCCATTGTGATCCTCGGCCGAATAGATGGTGACGATATTATCGTGCTCCACAGCTGCGGCCGCCTGCGCTTCTTGCACAAATTGCACAGCCATTTCGGGCCGAGCAAGCAGTTGTGGCCGCACTATTTTGACAGCCACCGTGCGATTCAAACGCGGATCGCGTCCGCGAAAGACGACGCCCATTCCGCCTGCGCCGATCTGCTGCTGAATCTCGTAGGGACCAAGTTTTCCCAGCACGCCGGGCAGGTTCGAAGGAGTCAACAGCAAGTCCACGCTGACGAGCGTCATCGGCATAGACTTGCCGGAATTGAGCGTTGACCAAGATTGCGTCAACCAAGTCCCCGTATTTTCTTCGTAATGTTGAATCCGTTTCAGCAACGGCACCAGGACTTCGACCATTTGTGGATCGACCGTGTCGCGAGGAGAACCAACCGTCTTCTCGCCCCCACGAATCGCCAGCACGATGCTGTCTTGCCCCAGCAATCGTTCGAGCTGCGCGCCGCACGATTCGCATTCTCGAACGTGCGTTTCTAATTCCGACGCCGAACCTTCGTCCACGAAATCCCGCAGCAAGTTGGCGAGGTCATCAATGGAAGGGCAGATATTCATGATCAGCACCGGAGCGACATTCTGATTGCGCACATCGCGCAGCCCCTTTTGACACCTATTAGTACACCGGTGCGACCGCAACCTGTCAAAGATTTACGAATTTCACAAAAGTTTTCGATGATCGCTCGGATTCGAAGATTTCCGAACTGACACGACACGAATGCCTATTCCAAAAACCCGCGCAATTCATGTCGTAAGTGCCGCAAGACTCGCGACTTAGCCAGATAGACCGCGTTCACGGTGATGCCCAGTTCGGCTGCCACATCGGCTGCGGGTCGGTTGGCGACAACCGTTTCCCAACAGGCTTTCCAAGTGGTCGGCTCAAAATCGCGTTGCATTAGTGCTAGAGCACGGCGAACCAAGTGTTCACGGTATTCTGTTTCTTCCAAGAGTTGGAATGAGTCGTCTTCGGCAATTTCGTCTGGGTTAGCCAACGGCATGGCACCTCGCGCCGCGGTGCGCAGCCGATTTCGCCAAACGTTGAGCAGAATCGTTTTTAGCCAGGCCCGAAAGCTCTTTTGGGAATCATATCGGAACTGCGGCAGTTGCTCGACTAAGATTAAAAAGACGCTCTGCATCAAATCGGCCGCGTCAGCATCCGCAGCCTCGCATCGCCGGCACCAGGACAGCAACAACGGAGTATAAATGTCGACGAATCGTTCCCAGGCCGCCTGATCGGCGCCACGCGTCAGTCGATCAAGCAAACTCGCGGACGTTGTGGACAAGATTCGATGGGGTGAAAAGAAAGTTCCAAACGCGACACTAGCGCGATTTGGACGCGATGTTATCCGGCAGCACCAAGCGGCAAACGGATGAATTCAACGCGAAGGTGATCAATTGCTTTTTGTGACGGTTGCCGACCGCCCTGTTGGTCTCCATGCTAAATTACTGCCCGCGCCACAGCAACCAGTAGTGACCCAAATCTCATTGCTGGAAAAATGACCACAAATTGTCGAAAGCGTCTGGAACTTGAATAGGGCGGCGTAATCGGGGTAATTCGCTTGCGGAAAATCCCTTAACTCAAGTAGTGCGAACGACTTGTGCCGGTTTCCCAAATGAAGAACATTTTCCAGTCCCTGATGTCGGTGATCGACGGGGCAAGCCAAAAAGAACTGGCCCGGCAGATCAAATTCCTCAAATTTGAGAGTGAAATCCTGCGAAGCCGTCTCCCAAACGGATTATCGTCACCGCCAAGGAGCGTCCACGGCTGGATGCGTTTCGGTCAAAAGCTGGGCAACGCCCAGCGCCAGATGAAGACCATCGTGGCTCCCGACACTCTACTAAAATGGATTCGCACCGAGAAGAAGGATGGCAAGAAAACGCCTGCGAAGCGAGGCCGCCACCGCACCCTGGAACAAATCCGTCGGGTACTGGCGAAAGTGAATGGGTGGGGTTACACCCGCGCTCAAGAAGCTCGGCGTCTGCTCGATCTCGCGGAACACCGTAAAGCGTATCCTGAAGGATGTCGGGTGCGACCCTGGCCCCAAACAGAGCAAAGGGACGTGGGATGAATTCATCACACAACATGCCCAGTCGCTCTGGCAGTGCGATTTTTTCTCGAAGCGGATTCTGATCGTCAAGAGAATTCGAAACGCGTTCGGCATCGCTTTTCTTAACGTGAAAACACGGCAAGTGATCCTTTCTCCGGCCACGCTGCATTCGGACGAAGAATGGGACGTAGCGCAGGCCGAATCGTCACCCGGAAATTACCGGAAAACCCTAAGAAATCCCGCCAAGCGTGACCACTAGTGTAGTGTCTCACGCAGATGGGGTTTTATCGAGGGTGGCGCGAGCCTGGGCGACTTTGGCCAGAATGGCGTCGGCTTTCGCGGTCCACACGAAGCGTTTCGAGTCTTGGTTATGTTGCTGAATGAATTCCCTGATGGCCGCGATTAACTGTCCTACGTTGCGAAAAGTGCCCCGCCGGATTCGCTTATCCGTGGTTCCCGGCAGAGCTTGTCGGAGGAGAACACGTATTGCCATGCCAGCCTCAGTTCGGCTTGAGGATATTTACGCCGTAACGCATACGGCAGATTGGCTCGCCCGTAGCCGCGATCCAAATCGAACTCATGTTGACTGCGGACTTTTGTAATTTGGGTCCGTAGTCCCTGGCCACAGCGATCGGGCAAGGGAACGGCCCGGTCTTTGTCCCCTTTGCCTTCACGGACGATCAATTGGTGCCGCTCGAAATCGATGTCCTTCACCCGCAAGCGGCAGCACTCTAGCAGTCGCAGGCCCGCGCCGTATAGCAATTGGCGGTCACCGCCGTACGGCAAGCGAACGATGAACGCAAAGATCGCCGTCAGTTTCTGCACGAATAGGGTAGAACACTGATTCGTGTTTCATCCGCCGATTGGATGCCACGACGTATCGAAGCCCGCCGAACGCCGATTCTTTGAATTATCTGCTGCCAACGGAGGAAAGCATTTTCCGACCCGCGTTGCGAGAAAAAAACGACGATTCTACCCGGCATCTTGCAGGCTCCCTGAGAGGGGGGCATAATGACGGCTCGCAAATTGAGAGAGTTGGGCCGTGTTGTCAATCCCTTTCCACAGGAGGTCGGAATGTGCGCTCGAATCTACGTCGGGGCATCGTTCCTTGGTTGTGCGATCTGGCTTTGCCTTTCGGCCTTGGCGTGGTCACAGGCCACGGTGACGGCACCGCAAAGCGAATTGCTGTCGGCTTTGCAACAGGCCGAGACTCAATTCAAGCAGGGCGATCTCAAAGCGGCGATTGCGACGCTCGAGCCAGCCACCACCCGTGCCGCGGCGACCTTCGGCGCGGAACATCGCTCGGCGGCCGATTTCAAAATTCGCTTGGCGGAACTTTACGATGAGCGGCTCAAGTTATCTTTCGTGCCCAATCTCAAGGACACCTCCGAAAAGCTGCTACTCGAAGGAATTCAAATTCGCGAGCGAGCGTTCGGCCGCGATCACGATGTGGTGTTGGCGGCTTTGGATACATTATCGGCGCACTATACGGACTGCTGGGACACCACGAAAGCGGAAATGATTTATCGCCAAAGTCTCGCGCTGCGCGAGACTCGTTTCGGCAAAGACAGCGTGCAGACCACACGGAGCCTCGACGGCTTGGGCAATTTGTCACGCACGTTTGCCAAATGGCAGGAGGCCGAGGACTTTTTCCGCCGCGGCCTGTCGATTCGCCAAACCAAGCTCGGGGTCGAGCATCCCGACGTCGCGATCAGTTGGATCGAGTTGGGCAAAGTCTATTCCCAAGCCAACAATTACGATGCGGCCAACTCGGCGTTCGAAACGGCGCTGCGGCTGCGGACCGCGAAGCTCGATAAAAATGCCCCCGAAATCGCCGACGTCCTCGAACCCTTGGCCGATCACTGTCGGAAACGCGAGGTCAACAAGGCCGATCAGTCGCTGGCACACAATCAACGAGCCGTGACGATTCGCGAAGCGCAATGGGGCAAATCGCATCCGAAGTTGGTCCCCCTGCTGACGACGCTCGGAACGCAATGGCGCGAACGAGGCCAATTTAGCGAGGCGTTCGTCCTCCTCGACCGCGCCTTGCAAATCAAACAGGATCAATTGCCCGAGAATGACCTCGCCGTCGAGCAGGCGCTGCGAGAATTGGCAAACGTCGCGGGAATGAGTCGCCGATGGACGGACGTGGGGCGATTGACCGAGGCGAGTTTGCACAAGTTCTATCAGCGTGAAGTTCAGGGAACGCCTAGTGCGGACCTGATCGAGCCGGTCCTCCGCATGGCACTCAGCTTGCCGCTCTTGGCCCGCGACCAACTCGAATTGTCCAATCGATCCGCCGAATGGCTGCTCAACACGCGGGCGGTTGGCCGTCATCAAGTCGGCGCGAATTTGATTACCGCACGCGACCGGGGCGATGCGCAATTGCAGCAAAAGGTTCAACGCTTGACGGCACTCCGCAATGAGTGGGCGACGACGGCAATGCGGCTGCCGACGACCGGAGAAGAAAAGACAAAGTGGTTCAGCCGTGTGCAGCAGCTTCAAAAGCAGTCGTCCGATTTGGCCCGCGAGATTCTCGCCGCCACGGCTGCGGCGACGCCCGCCACGCCGTGGACTTCGCTTGAAGCGATTCGCCGTTCGGTGCCGGAAAATGGGGTCGTGGTGGAACTGGCCCGCTTTCGGCCGTTCGATCCGGCTGCCGCCAAACCGTTGGAGCCGTGGGGCACGACGCGTTATGTCGCTTGGATCATTCCCGGAAAAAAAAGTGAACGGGTTTGTGTGATCGACTTGGGCGAAGCGCGAAAAATCGACACCGCCGTGCAATCGCTCCGCCGCGCCTTCGCCGAAGCCCCCTCGCGTATCGCCAAAGAAGGCGAACCAACGGCCGAGCGGCTCATCCGTCAGGAATTGAACGCGGTGGGCCGGTTGACGCTCGATCCGCTGCTCGACGCGATTGGTCTCTATGAACGGTGGCTGATCGTGCCCGATAGCTCGCTCTGGTTCGTGCCGTGGTGCGCGTTGTCCTTGCCCGACGGCGCGTATATCACCGAGAAACACGAAGTCAGTTATTACTCGAACGGATTAGACCTGCTGTTGCCGCGCGGGCCCGATCACAAACCGTCGCCGCCACTCATCGTTGCCGATCCCGACTTTGAATTCGCGCCGCCGGGCACGACTGCCAGGCTAGCCACTCCACCCGCCGCTGCCAAATCCACGCCGAACGTTTTCACCGACACCGGCAAGGCACTCGATCCGTATCGCATTCCGCGCGTCGCCCGGTTGCCCGGCACGGCGAGCGAGGCGGCCGCGGTCAATCCGGCGATCAAAGGATTTTCCGCCGTAACGCCCATCGTGGTGACCGGTAACGCCGCCCGCGAAGACCTAGTCAAAAAAGCGGTGGCACCTCACACCCTCGTCCTTAGCACGCATGGTTATTTTCTCGCTGATCCGCCGCTCGATGATTGGAGTAGCACGGAAAGTTCGGCGATCACCGCCCCGCTGACGATGGAGCGAACGGTTTTTTCAAGTCCCCTCCTACGCTGCGGCGTGTTGTTGGCGGGTTGTAATCGTCGCCAAGATAATCTGCCGGCCGGAACGGAAGACGGCGTGTTGACCGGGCTGGAGGTTCTCGGACTGGACCTGCGGGGAACGGAACTGGTCGTCCTCTCGGCGTGCGAAACGGGCTTGGGCCAATTGCAGAACTCGGAAGGGGTTTCCGGTCTGCGTCAGGCGTTTCAACTCGCCGGTGCGAAATCGGTCGTGGCCACGCTCTGGCAGATTCCCGACAAGCAGAGTGCGCAGTTGATGACCGACTTTTTTGGCAATCTGTCGGCGGGCCAGACCAAAGCGACCGCGCTCCGCAACGCCCAGCGTACAATGATCAGAGCTAGGCGGGAGAAGTTCGCCGCCGCCCATCCTTTCCATTGGGCCGCGTTCACGCTGACGGGGGAGTAGATTCTGCGCATTTTTTTGCAGTTTTTTGAATTCACGGTAAGATTTCACCTTTTTGTCCGTTGTCCCTGGCGTGATTCACTTTAGGTTCATTCCAACTGGTCGCAGTTATTATCGCATCACCGACGAAAACACCGAGGAGCCAACTCATGTTAAAGCAGCGATTTCAAATGTTCGTCTGGTTCGTATTGGCGGTCGGGACGATGACGTCCCTGGGTCAACGGGCCAGCTTGGCTGTGGATGGCGATCCGGCCAAAGAGCCGAAGCGGCCCGCCGCACCGCCGATCCCGCCCGAGCAACTCGCGGCACATGTAAAGGAGATTTTGCGCACTCGGTGCGGGGAGTGTCACGGCGGGAGCAAGGCCCAGGGGGGAATCCGCATTCTGGACCATGAGTCGCTGTTGAAGCAGAAGAAAAAAGTCGTCCCCGGCCAGCCCGACGCCTCCGAATTGTTGACGCTGATCACGGCGAGCGAAGAGCCGATGATGCCGCCGCCGGAACTTCCACGTCTCGGTACCGAGGACATCGGGGCGATTCGGCAATGGATTGCAACAGGTGCGGTGCCCTTTCCGCCGGACGTGACCGTGCCGGTCGAAATGAACAAAGATGCTGCGTTGAAGGAGGTCGTCGGTGTGGACTACGTACTCAAGCGAATTTTGGAACATGTTCGTTCGCTCCGCGTGGACGATCGACCCTTTATCCGCTACTTCAGCATCAACCACCTTCTAACCGGCGGAGCGACGCGGGCGGAACTCGACCTGCACCGTGACGCCTTGGCCAAGGCGCTCAATCACTTGACTTGGGAACGACGCTTGGCCCGTCTGCAAGTGATTGACGGTCCGGTCGCAACGGTCTTTGCCGTAGATCTCCGCGAATTGGGCTGGCACAAACATCCCTATTATCGAATCCACGATGGTCATCAGGCCGGCCTCAGCAAGGTCAATCTGTTCGATCTCGTGCTGTTGGAATATCCCTACGGCACGATGTACGAAGATTCCGAAACCTACGATCATTTGATCGAGGAATACGTCGCTCCGTGCGAAATGGTCCGGCCGGTCGCTTACGTGCGGGCCGATTGGTTCGCCAGCACGGCCACGCTGCCGCCGTTGTACGAAGACTTGTTGCAATTGCCGTTTCATTTGGAGGAATTGGAAGCCTTACTTGGCGTCCCCTCCGACGACAACCTCCGCAACTACGTCGCCAAGCGGGCGGGGATGACAGTCTCCGGCGTCTCGAACAATAATCGCGTCGTCGAACGTCACCCGTCGCAGTACGGGGCGTATTGGAAGAGCTTTGATTTTCGCGGCAGCAAAGGGCTGGGCAATATGTTCAAAGACCCGATCTACCTCCACCCGGCGGGCGGAGAGATGGTCTTTAACCTGCCCAACGGAATGCAGGGTTACTTTGTTTGCAACACGGCGGGCCGGCGGCTCGAGTTTGCCCCAACTGACATCGTCGTCGATAAGTTCGCCGCGGATAAAACGGTCCGCAACGGCTTGTCGTGCATGCGTTGTCACGAGCAAGGAATCAAACCCTTTATCGACACGGTCCGTCCCGCCGTCGAAAAACTCCCCGGCAGCGTCGGTTTCGACCGGCGCGACGTGCTGAACTTGTATATTCCGCACGACGGCGAACAAGGGATGGACAACTATATTAAGGAAGATACCGATCGGTTTATGATCGCGATGACGCAAATCTTGGGCAAGCCGCCGATCGTCGAACCGCTACAACCGGTCAGTCGCCGATTTCTCGACGCGCCACTGCAACTCCCTACCGTCAGCGCGGAACTCGGCTTGCCGAATCCAGAGGGGCTACAACACTTGTTTCGCACGCCGCAGTTCGCCGGGCTGGGCTTGATTCCGCTGGCCTCGGGCGGCGTGATCCGCCGCGATACCTGGGAAGATTATTATGACCAGGTCGTCCGTGCCCTGGGGCTGGGTATTCCCATCGTGCCGCTCGATGGACTCACGCGGCCCGACTATCCGGCCACCGCGCCGTACCTCGACATCACGTTGGGGACGACGAAGAAAAACAACGTCGTCGCCCCCGGCGATAAAATTGCCATCGTGGTCAAGAACAAATCCAATCGCGACGTCTATATCGAACTGATCGGCAACTCGGCCAAAGGTGAGCAAACCATCCTCGCCCCGGCGACGACCGTGGTGAAGGCAGGCGGGCAATATCGCTTTCCCGAAAAAGGCGACCTCACCGTTCAAGGCGGCCTGGGATCGGAGTCGATCACGCTGTACGCTGGCGAAAATGCCTTTCCTCCAGGTGAACTGATCCGTGGTAAAGGGGTCACCGACCGTGTGATTCATCCGTTCTATCCCACCGGCCGCCGCGTCGCTGGCCGGTTCGATCCGGCGCAGATCATTAAGAAAACGCTCGAAATTGAAACCAAGTAGTTTCATAACCTTCCTTGAAAGGACCATCCTCATGTCCAGAATTTGCTTCGTACTTGCCTTCGTGCTGCTCTTATTATCATCCACCATGGGTCGCGCGGCCGACTCGGTCGACCCGCTCGCCAAGCAGTTGTTGACCGAAGCGTCCAAGATCATGCAGGAACTAAAGGACCGCGGCGTGAAGAACGTCGGCGTCCTGAAGTTCCGGATCGAAAAGGGCACTCAACCGGTCGATCGCGTCGGACCGTTGAACGGCAATCTGGCGGACCGGTTGGAATTGGCTCTCATCTTGTCGAACAATGCTCAGAATCCTGTCGGGATCATCCACGACGCGAGCAGCGTCGCCGCCGGGATCGCTGGCGCGGATCATCGCACGCCGGACGGGCTGCAAAAATTGTTCGCCGCCCAATATCCGCTCGCCTGGGGCACCGAAAAAGTTTCGCCCGACGCCCTGCTCGTCGGCACAGCCAAGATGGAAACCGGCGGCGACCTCAACGTCAGTATTTTTCTCTTCGACAACAAATCGAACAAACCGAGTAAGCTCAGCCAATTCAAGGTCGCTCCCACCGTGACCGAACTGGCCGAGGCGGGCGAAAGTTTCGTTCTGCGGGGCATCTTCGACGGAGGACAAGTACAACTTGCCGCCGCCGACCGCAGTGAAAAGGCCAGCAAGGAAGCAGCCGAAAAAGCCAAACAAATCTACGACAAGCCGCAAGACTATCATCCTCTGTCACCCAAGAACAACGGGGCCCCGATCGGCCTGCAAATCCAATACGACGGAATCACCAAACCGTTTGAATTCAGAGACGGTCACGCCCAAATTCCGGAGCCGAACGAACGACAAAAGGTCACGTTTATTCTCAGTCGCAAGGTCAACGATCCGCATACCTACGCGATCGTGTTGAAGGTCAACGGTGAGAATACCATCGGCCGCGAGCGGAAGAACGACCAGCAATGTCGCAAATGGGTACTCGCCCCCAACAGCCCCGCGATCACCCTCAAAGGCTTTCAACTCGACGACAAGACTGCGGCCGCGTTTCGCGTCGCCTCGTCGCAGGAATCGGCCGCCCGCGCAATCGACTACGGCCGCGACGTCGGCACGATCTCGGTCGTGGTCTTCCGCGAGGCAGCGAAGGGCTTGCCCGACGACGGACCGGGAACCAAACTCCTTGGTCCGACTGAAAGCGATGCGGAGGAAGGTTTGGCCATCCTCATGCGCGGTGTCCTGCCCGAGCAGGCGGGCGACCTCGGCACGTTGCGATCCAAGTTAAGCACTCAATTGTCCGCCAAGGATAGCACGCGGGGCATCATCCTTGACGGCACCAAGATCGACCAACCGACAAAGATGGTCGAGTTCAAAGAAGACCCCATTCCCGTCATGTCGGGAGTGATTGTTTACTATAAGCCATAGCGAGAACAGCCCAAATGGGCTTTGTCCTCCAGTCCCGGGTAGCGGCGCAACCGCTACCCGGGACTGTGGATCGAATGCGATCTCAACCGCAACGCAGTTGCGTCGTGCGCGAATGAATGCAGCGCAATTTAGCTGCGCCGTTCCGCCTTCTGGCGGCTTCTTAGCGGAGATAGTTGAGTTGCAAGATGAATTCACTGTTAAACGTGCGATTGTTGGCGTTTCCCAAGGGCACGCCGCCGGCAACCGTCAGGATCGAATTTGTGCCGATCTTGAAATCCAGGCCAGCGGTTAGATCGAGAATATTATTGGGGATCGAACCGCCGCCCGCAAAGGGCGACCCCACCGGCTGATCGGCTTTGGAAATCGCTGTGGTGTTATGGAGTTCAAGGACAGCCGCGATCCCGCGGACACAATCGGCGCAAGGATCTTCGTAGAACCAATAGCCGAAGTTGATGTCGAAATACATCAGGGTCTGCTGTTGGATGTCGAATGTTCCGCCGCCGACATTGTCGATCGCGTGAATTCGGCCGGCGTCGAAGTCGAACTGCAAATAGGCAATGCTGAAGAACTGAGGACTGGGGGTCCACAATGCGCCCACAAACGGTTCGAGATTGACCGATTGATTCTCCAGAGTAAGCAGCGGAAGGCCCACGGTATTGCGGGTCACGCTGTTGGCGGCGGTGGGAAGTTGAATTTCCAACCCGGTGGAGATCAACAGATCGCAGCAGTCGTAGAGGACGAACTTCGGCGTCAACGAGACGTTGCCGAAGGTCACGCCCACGTCGCGCGAATCGGGAGTCGGACCGCCAAAAAATTGCGTGGCGGCCAGTCCGGACTCGAACGGGATGCGAAATTCCAGCGAAGCCTCTTCGTCGAGAAACGTCCTTTCCATGCCAAACTGGAAGCGGTTCAGGTCTTTCTTGAGACCATCCGCCGCCGTCAGCGGACGGTTAAAATAGTTGTAGTTGAAGAACGCGCGGTCCGTCGGACGGGGACTGGTATTGTCGGCGATTTTGGCTCGCAGATCGCCGCCGGCAATGGCCACGTTGCCAAACGCTGACGTTGAAAAGCCGCTCGTCAGATCGCCGATCATGCCGGAAAACCCGGAATTCGAAGCCGAAGATGTGCCAAACGAGCCGGTGTTCGAGGCCAGATCGTTATTGGTGTTGTTGCTGGGCGCTTCGCTCGGCGAGGGGTTGGAAGTCCCCGGTGAAGCGGGCGACTGCTCGCTGCCAGGAATATGTGGTGCAGCCATAGCGCCGCCTTGCGCCGATCCGCCTCGCGGGCATTCATCGCACTGCGGACAGCCGTTACTGGAGCGCGGCGAGTAAGTTTGCGCCCACGCGGGCGTCAGGGACAAAATCGTCGTTGCGGCGATGAGACTACGCAGACCGCAAGCACCCCAGCCGCGAGTAAGCCTGGTCGACGGGGAATAGTCCGCTGTTTTGGCCGCCGCTTGAGCGAAGAAACGAGAGAATATCATGCCACCCTTACTTTCTGCACAATCTATGTGTGCTCCCGACCCAAAGTCCTACTTGGGTAATCCGTTCAGCGGCGTTCCGCAGAATCGTTACATCCATCACTATCGGACTCGGTTGCTGGTAACTTAAAGCGGTTGTACACAATTTACGGTAAATAGCGGTCGATCTGCCACTTCCTAACTACGCGAACGCTTTCGATGCCATCGACGAGGCCGTTGGTTTTTCAGGCATTTTGATGGGGAATCCTCGTTGTTTTAAGGACTAGAAAGTTCCCTCCGCCGCTCGTTATACTTGGCTGGTTAAATGTGTCCCCCCAACGCATGGACAACGAATATGCCACAGGTTTGATCCATTTTGACGTGGTCCAAACGGACCGTTGTCACGCATGCCACGGCTGTTGGATTGGCAGTTTTTCACGAGAAAACTGTCTCCCATTGGCCAGCGTGATTTGTGATTGCTCCTGCCTGAATCACGGCGAGTGGCCTGGTGGCTAAGGCCGGGCGATTTGCTTCGCTCCCGCCTACTCAATTTTGGTGCGCTGATGAAACACCTCACGCTGCGGTTGTTACTGTCGACGCTGCTGACGCTTCTCGCGCTCAGGGCACTTCAGGCGGCACCTCCCCAACTCACTGCCGACCAGCAAGCCAAAGTAAACGATGCCGTTCGACTCAATACGCAGATGATGCAGCTCGCCGGCGCTGGGAAATACTCCGAAGCGATACCGCTGGCCGAGAAAGTCGTGGCCATTCAAAAGCAGGTTTACGGCCTTAAGAATATAAATACGGCCGTTGCCCTGAACAGTTTGGGCTTTGTACTCCAAGAGAAAGGGGATTTCGAGGCGGCCAAATCTTACTTCGAACAGGCACTGACCATTCGCGAGGAGGTCTCGGGCACCAAGGACGTTGCCACCGCACAATCGCTCAACAATTTGGGCCTGTTGCTTCAGAAAATGGGGGATCACGAAAACGCCCTAAAGAATTTGGAAGAAGCCTTCAAAATTTACAGCGACGTGCGGGGCACCAAACACCTCGACACCGCCTTAGCACTCAGTAACTTGGGGTTTTTGTACCAGGAAATTGGGGACTACGCGGCGGCTCGAAAACGATACGAAGCCGCGCTGGCCATCCGCCGGGAAATTGCTGGCCCGGAAGACCTGGCAACCGCGCAGTCATTGACCAATCTCGGCGGACTGCAGGTTGCGATGGGGGACTACAGCGCAGCCAAGGTTTCGATCGAACAGGCGTTGGCCATCTTTAAGAAGAAGCGCGGCGTCAAACATCCGGAGACGGCACTGTCGCTCAACCAACTGGCGTCTTTGCTGCAGGCGACGGAAAATTATGCCGCGGCCAAACCGCTCTACGAACAGTCGCTGGCCATTCGCCGGGACGTTCTCGGACCAAAGCATCCCGCCACCGCACAGTCGCTCAACAATCTGGGATTTTTGCACGAGGCGATGGGGGATTATCAGACGGCCAAGTCCTACTCGCAACAGGCCCTGGATATTTACGCCGAGATTCTCCCCAACCTTCCCGACACGGCCCGTTCGCAGAATAATCTGGCCGTATTGCTGATGGAAATGGGAGAGGGCCAGGCCGCCCGACCGCATTACGACGAGGCCTTGAGGATCTATCGCGACGTCTACCCAGACGCCGTGGGGAAACAGCATCCCGACGTTGCCAAGGCCCTGGGGAATCTGGCCACATTTGAGGCGAGTTTGGGAAATTGGCGCGTCGCCGGCGAACAGGCGCTCGAATCGCGGAAAATAATTCACGAGCATGTGGCCAATGTGCTGCCGTCGCTCAGCCAGCAACAGCAGTTGTTGTTTGTCAAAGCCGCAGACCGCAAAAAGTTGAATGCCGCGCTGACGCTGGGACTGCATCAGACGGAATATCCACCGCTGGCCGCGCTCTCCGCCGAATTCCTGGCCAACGCTAAGGCGGTGATTCAAGAGTCGTTGGCGGATCAAGCCAAGCAAAAGCTAGAATCGAGCGATCCGACAATCCAAAAGCTTGTAAAGGAATTAACCGTCACGCGTACCCGACTGGCCACACTCGCGAATCTCACTCCCAAACCGGGCGAAATCGACAAGTTTCGCGCGGAGCTTCGCACCCTGGAAAATCGCGAACACGAATTGGCGGCTCGAGTGAATGCGGCTCTGCAACGCCCTGTCCGTACCGACTCCTGGACGACTTTGGACAAAGTGCGCAAGAGCATCCCGCAGAAAGCCATGCTGGTGGATCTGGCCCGCATCGAACTGCGGAACTACAACGCCAAAGCCCACGAACCCAAATTTCAGCCCGCGCATTACGTTGCCTGGCTGACCCCGCACACCGACGAGCGAACCGTGCAGGTCATCGACCTAGGCAAAGCCGAAAATATCGACGCGGCCGTACAAAAGTACCAGGACGCTTTCCGGGATTGCCAAAGTCCGGACACCGCCAAGAACCCGCTAGCGGTTCTGGGTGAACCAGAGGCCGAGAAGCGATTGCGAACGTCCCTGGCTGTCGTTGGCCGCTTGGTGCTCGATCCGCTTCTGCCGCAGCTCAACGACAAAGTGGAAATCATTCTCAGTCCGGACGCCAATTTATGGTTGGTCCCCTGGGCTGCATTGCCGGTACCGGGTAAAGGGGACGAATATGCGATTGAGAAATGGAATATCCATTACGTCATCAGTGCCCGCGAATTAGCACCGCAAGTTTCGCTCAAGCAGGGCACGGATGCGCCAGCGATTATGGCGGATCCCGACTACGATGCAGATCCCACGCGCCCCGGCAATCGTGAAAAGCTTACTCCTACAAGCGTCAATTTGAATCGCAGCATTGAAATGCGCGCGACCGACGCCCAGAGCATCCCCAAGGTGAAGCGATTGCCAGGAACTCTCATTGAGGCAGGTCTGATCACACCCAGCTTGGAAAAATGGGTCAAAGACAAAGCAGCCGTGATCACGGGCGAGCGCGCCACAGAGGGCATTTTCAAACGCGTTCATTCTCCGCGGGTGATGGTTTTGTCCACGCATGGCTTCTTTTTTCCCGATCAAGAGCTGGCGAGTGGTGACAAGGATCGATCTGCGCTGGGCAGCGAGCGCGAATCGAAACAGGCGTTGGCCGACAAGTCGGGCAACGCCATCGAAAACCCCTTGTTGCGTTGTGGAATGCTGTTTGCCGGCGTTAATAATCGCCACAAGATCCCGATCTCGGATCGGGACGACGTGGACGACGGGATTCTGACCGGCATGGAAATTGTGAATACCGACCTCCGCGGAACCGAATTGGTTGTCCTCTCCGCTTGCGAAACCGGGTTGGGCCAGGTCAACAACGGCGAAGGGGTCGCCGGGTTGCGTCAGGCGTTTCAATTGGCCGGGGCGCGGTCGGTCGTCGCGACGTTGTGGCAGATTCCTGACAAACAAAGCGCGCAGTTGATGAACGACTTTTTCGGCAACTTGGCCGCCGGTCAGAGTAAATCGGACGCCCTCCGCACCGCCCAACTTGCGATGATCAAAGCCCGCCGCGAGAAATTCAACTCCGCCCATCCGTTTTTCTGGGCCGCGTTCACGTTGACGGGAGAATAAAAGGACGTCCGGTAGCGGCAGTCACTCTTCAAAAAGACATCGCTAACAACCTCGGTAAAAAGTGCAAACAACAGAGACCAAAATGCAGGAAATGCTTGAATACCCAAGTCGCAGTATCGGCCGCATGGTAGCGAGGATAGGCATGCTCAGCTTGTGCCTTCTGGCCACAGCCACATTCGCCCGCGCCGATGAACGGGCCGACCTGTTTGCCGCGCTCGATCGGGCGAAAGTAACCGAACGGTCGGATTTTGCCGCGGCCGCGAGGAATTATGAAGCGGCACTGGTGCTGGCGCCGCGGGTCTTCGGAGAAAGCCACAAAAACACAGCGACGATTCTGAATAACTTGGCCAATATGTATAAGGAATTGGCCCAGTATGAAAAGGCTGAGGAATTTCACCTGCGCGGCTTGAAAATTCGCGAGGCGGTTCTGGCGGCAAATGACCCGGACATCGCCCAAAGCGTGGGCAATATGGCTAATCTGTACTTAGCAATGGGCCGATATGCCAAGGCCGAGTCATTTTACCTGCGGAGCCTGAAAATTCGCGAGG
>JAYUFG010000051.1:0-19155 GCA_043738845.1 Planctomycetaceae bacterium | reverse complement strand
GTTTTTCGTTTCGGAAGATGAAAAAATCCACTGCTAGCAACACAGCTTGAGAAATTTAGGCCAAATAAACAGGGGTTTTGACGTGCGATTGCCCTGACCCTATCGCTGAATCAAAATCCTGAAATGCCTTTTGTACCTCGCCTCGGTCCAACCAAGCCATTCCTCGCCCAGAAAAAGCTAACGCCGATTTAGGAGCTATTTTCAATTCATCGTCGAAACACTCAATCGCTTTTTCTGTTTTTCCAAGGCGCCGTAATACCTCACCCAAGTCGACGCGGGTCAATTCTTTCTTCGGGTCCAGTCGAATCGCTTCCATGAGATTTATGGACGCAGACTGCAACTCATTCTGATTCATGTAAATGACGCCACGAACTTGCCAAGCCTCTGCAAAATCCGGCTTAAGACGGATCGCTTTGTCTAGGTCCGTCGCCGCTTTGTCGGATTCGCCCGTTTTGAACCATGCTTTCGCGCGATTCACATAAATCTGACTAGCATTCGGATCACATTTTAGGGCCAAAGAAAAATCCGCAATCGCTCTCTCGAAATCCTCTTTCTTGCCGAACGTCAATGCACGGTTGTTGAGTGGAATCGCTGCTAACGGATTGATTCTAAGAGCGGTGTCTAATTCGGAAAGTGCCTTGTCGAATTCGCCACGTCGGAAAAATAGTTGCCCGCGCCCTGCCATCGCAAACTCCATTTTTGGATCAATCCTCTGTGCCTCGTCGAAATCTGCCAGAGCTTTTTCATAATCCCCTTTATACAAATACACGTGCCCGCGTTCGGCGAAAAGAATCGGGCCATCCGGGTGCAGACGAATTGCTTGGTCGAAGTCGGCAAGCGAATCATCCCACTTTTGCATCTTCGCAAACACGCCACCCCGCTGATGGTATGTAGCCGAACATGGCTTTATTCGAACCGATTCCTTCGCATCGTCGAGGGCTTTGTCAAATGCGCCTTTGTCAGACCACACTTGTGAGCGAGTGACGAATGCGTCGGCGTCGTTCGGATTTCCTTTTATTCGGTCGTCACAGACCTTAACCATTTCCTTGGGCGAGATAAGTTGAGGTTTAAGTATCCATTCTTCTCGATGCGATTTATTATTCCAAATGGCAACCCAATCTCCGTCAGTCTTGCGAACCATAAACGCGTCGCCAATGGCAATTGAAGAGGCAATATCGCGTCCCGCAGCCCGTAACGGAAAATCAAGTGATTTGCAGTAGACGTAGTCACCAACTTGAAACGGCCCCTCGGCACGCAAAGTCTGTAGGGTCGAAAACAAAACGAGGGCAATTATCGGTACGATTGTTTTTATGCAGTTCATGGAATTTCTCCCAAAATAGTTCGTTGAAAAGTGCCCGACCATCGCGCGTGGCCCAATTTGCTTGCAATCTGGGGCCCAGGCAAGCGGCGTTTGTTGTGAAATCGACGCGCGACCCTATCCATATTCGCACCGATGCTCCGGCGTTACTCATACCAGCCGATTGTAGCTTGATCCTGAATTGACGGTGCGAGAAGCCAACGTGTTCGTCATTGTCGATGAGCCGGAAGTAGAAATCAACCACGATTTGGCAAGAAAACCAAAGCGGGCGGGCTGACTATTGCGGGCTGGGGCTTTGGCCCGAATGACGGCGGGTCGGGCCGATGGTTCGATTGGGACAGAAATGACGAGATGGGGCGTTAGATCGCCCCGGTGGGTGCTGGGTTGCCACCACCGCCGGATTCGAAAGGGGCCAGTGCGCCCACCGGGTCGGGTGATCCGGAAATCGGGGCCGCTTTGCCGCCGGGCCGCGCGGATTCTCTGCCGTCGGCTTATCAGTGGGCGCGAAGCGTTCATCAGGGCAGCGGCGAAATAGTTCGCGGCTCGCGTGGGTGAGATGGGACATGGATGTACCCTCCTGCGAAATGAATGAACAAAACGAAGGAAACCACAGACTCTCAGACCGTGGCTGGTTCGAATGAACCAAGGAAGGTAGGAGGCTCCTGCGTAGAACACGTGCACAATCAATGTGCGATTGACCGCGTGCGTCAAAAGAGACGTCGCGTCATTGACGTGGAAAGTTTTCAGTTAGGCGACTTCCAAAATGGTGACATTTCAGAACGGATACCGCACACCGAAAAAAAAGGACACCAGTCGCAACTTTTTATTAGACATTCGACGTTTGGGGCCTCCGCATTAAGAAGCTGTTCTTGGCAGCGTGAAAAACGCAGATTACGGAAGACATTCGCTTGTTAGACGATACCCGACGCCTGGTTCGGTGAGCAAGTGACGTGGTTGGGCGGAGTTGGTCTCGATTTTTTGTCGCAGTGCGGCCATGTAGACGCGAAGATACTGCGTTTCATGGACGCTGTCTGGTCCCCAGACTTCTTTGAGGAGTTGGCGATGCGTGACGACCTTGCCCGCGTGTTGTACCAGCATCGTGAGAAGTCGATACTCGGTCGGCGTGAGATGGACCGGCTTGTTGGAGACGAAAACTTGTCGGGCCGCCAGATCGACACGTAAATCACCAACGGAATAGACCGATTCTTCTTTCCCCGACAGGCGTTGGGCCGCATGACGTAACGCCACACGGGTGCGGGCCAACAGTTCTCCCACGCTAAATGGTTTTGTCAAATAGTCATCCGCCCCGCGATCAAGGGCATCGATCTTGTCCGATTCTTGGCCCCGTGCCGACAGCACGATGATCGGCATGGCCGACCAGTCGCGAATTTGGCGAATGACGTCCAACCCATCCAGGTCCGGCAGTCCCAGGTCGAGAATCATGAGGTCGGGTTGCTGCGTGGCAGCCTGCAACACGGCATCTTTGCCATTCTCTGCTTCAATCAGACGATAGCCGTGATGCGTCAACGACACTCGCAGAAAGCGGCGAATTTCCGCCTCGTCCTCGACCACCAATAGTTTTGGTCCGTCGGCCATTGAGTCTCAAACCTGCGTTCAAACAGCGGATTGGTTTGCAGTGTGTTCCATAACGACTTCTGGAGGGCGACCGACGATGGGCAACGTGAAGCGAAAGATAGCCCCTCCCTCGGGACGATTCTCGGCCCAAATGCGTCCGCCGTGCAACTCGACGATACCACGACAGATGGCCAACCCCAAGCCCACGCCGACCCGTCCCCTAGTGACTTGACCACGATAGAACTTCTCGAAGATGCGTTGCTCGTCGCCGGGCTTAAGTCCCGGCCCGCGATCAGCAACCGTCACAAGTAATTCTTTGGCGGTGGCGGCAGCGGAAATGGTAATTGGTGAATCCGGCGGCGAGAATTTGAGTGCGTTTTCCAACAAGTTAATCAGAACCTGTTGAACCAGCACATCGTCAAACGGAACCAGCGGCAAGTTGGCGGGCAAGATCGTTTCCAAAGAATGCGTCCGCACGTTGGCGGCCAGTCGATGCAGCACGACGCCCACAATTTCTTCGATTGGCTGCCATTCTTTTTTGATCGCTAGGCCACCACCTTCTAAGCGAGTCATGTCGAGCAAATTTGCGACGAGCCGATTGAGGCGGTGCGTTTCGTCATAGATCGAGGCCACTAACTCGCGTTGGGAGTCCGAATTTAGTTCTCCGCCAGCGTCCAACAGAGTGCTGCTGGCTCCCGCGATGGCGGCGAGCGGCGTGCGTAAATCGTGCGAGACGGCACTGAGCAGAGAATTTCTAAGTCGTTCGGTTTCGACGAGTACGCGGCGGTGTTCCGATTGCTGGGCCAGATCAGCACGTTCCAAAGCCAACGCGAGCAGCCCGGCCACCGTATCAAGCAAGTGCGATTGTTCAGTATCAAAGGGGCGAAGTTCGGCGAGCGGCTTTACGCCGAGTACACCGATGACGCCCATCGCGGCGGTCAGCGGCAGATACAGGGCCTCTGCCCCGGGCAAGGTGTTCGTTCCCAATCCAGCCGGTTCGCGATGATCGAAGACCCATTGTGCTACTCCTTCATCGTGCGGCGGAGGGAGAAATCCTGCGGTCTCCGGAACGAACGGCTTCAATTGACGACCGCTCTCGGGAAAGAGTACGCACAAGTGGGCGTCAATCGCTTGAGCCATGTGCCGCGCTCCGGCAGCGACAATGGCGGCGCGATCCTGCATCGCGGCAAACTCACGGCTTAGTCCATACAACGATGCGGTGCGTTGTTCTCGCCGCTGCGCCATGTCGGCCTGAAATGACAGTCTCGCCACGAGTGTGCTAATGACGGCACCTGTCAGAAACATGACACCAAACGTGAAAAAATACTGCGTGTCTTCGACGGCAAAGGTTAATTTCGGCGGCACAAAGAAAAAATCGAACGCTAAAACTCCTAGTGCGGAGGCCACCAAGGACGGACCCCGGCCGAAAAACAGAGAGACACAGACCACACCGATTAAATACACCATTACGATGTTCGTCAGCGAGATGGCGAGGCGATCCATGCCAAATCCGATCAGGGAACACAACAACACACTCAGCAGCGCACCCACGTATGGCCCAAAGGAGGGCTGGGGACGACGCAACAAAGGCAACACCGGAGCGGAAACTTCGTCGTCACCACTGATCACATAGACATCAATATCGCCACATTTGCGGGTCAATTCGTAAACGTATGCCCCGCGAAGCAAATCCCACCAGCGTGATTGAAGGGGCTTGCCGACGATGATCTTCGTGACATTTCGATTGCGGGCGTAACCGATGACCGCATCCACGACGGAGTGTCCGCTGGCCACGGCAGTTTCGCCGCCGAGCCGTTCCGCCAAGTGCATATTTTGTTCCAGTCGTTCGCGATCAGCGGCAGACATGCGGGCGGAACGAGGGGTCTCGACATTCAACGCAATCCACGGGGCGCGCAAACTGGCCGCCATGCGGCGTGCGGCGCGCACTAACCGTCCCGACATCGGGCTGGGACTCACACAAACTAACAGCCGTTCGGTGGCGGGCCAAGTGTCGAAAATTGCATTCTCACGCCGAAACTCGGTCATCTGGAGATCTACCCGTTGGGCCGTCTGACGCAACGCCATTTCGCGCAGCGCGATGAGATTCCCTTTTTGAAAGAAGTGTTCGACCGCGCGTTGAGCCTGTGCGGGCAGGTAAACCTTTCCTTCGCGGAGCCGCTCCAACAGATCGTCCGGGGCTAAATCTACCAACTCAATTTCATCGGCCTGCTCAAAGACCCAATCGGGAACCGTCTCCTTAACCGCCACGCCAGTAATTTGGGCTACGACATCATTCAAACTTTCCAGATGCTGAACATTCAGCGTCGTATAGACATTGATCCCCGCTGCCAACAAGACCAGCACGTCCTGCCAGCGTTTGGAATGTGTCGAGCCGGGCGCATTGGTGTGGGCCAGTTCATCGACGAGAATCAATTGCGGGCGTCGCGCCAAAGCGGCATCCAAATCGAAGTCGAAGAGTTTCGTTCCTCGATATTCAACCTCACGACGGTGAAGAACGTCTAAGCCGAGGACCAAGCCCTGCGTTTCCGGTCGGGCGTGAGGCTCAATATAGCCGACGAAAACGTCGGCTCCTTCTTTGCCCGCCTTGCGGGCCGCTTCCAACATCGCATACGTTTTTCCCACGCCCGGGGCTGCGCCGAAAAATATCTTGAGCTTACCACGGGCCTGTTTGACCTCGTCGGCTCGAACTTTGTTCAACAGTTGATCGGGATTGGGCCGTTCGTCGCTCATAAGTGAATTATAGCTTCTATGCTTATTTCGTGCCTGGGAGAGATGGCCATGATTGTGTGCAAACTCCCAACTGTTATCGTCGATGGAACTAGGCGGGAATGGATTCGGACCTTGACACAGAAGGTGATATTCTCAACGGCCAATATAATTACAATATAGTTAGTCGGCTTGCGGTGATTCACTCTGGCAATCGGTGGAACGACGCAGCGTTGTGGTAATTTTGCTCCCGGGGGCGTATTCGAGGGGTCGAATTCGACGTAGCCCGGTAGTGATGGATCGCCACCAGCTTCGCAGGTACCCGCCGAATGTTTTTCGGGCACCTGATGTGGCCGATGGCAATTGCGCGTGGAACGTCAGAAATCGATAGCGTAACAAGATTTCCGGATCGGAAGGGGGACCAACGAATTGTGTGTTTCGCCAAAGATAGATTGCCTTCCAACCCGGCGCAGAAAGATTTGAAACGCTCCCCATTTCGCACTCATCACGCCAACGAGAATTCGCCGGGACGATCATTTGTTGATCGGGAATGAAATCCCAATCAGCAAAGAGTCCATCGTGCGGGCCGCCTTCGAACAGTATTCGACAAGGGATTAGAAACATGAGTTTACTCCTTGGGAGCGATGCTCGTTGAGGTTGAAGCGGCCGTTGCGGCGGCATTCATCGTCACACGGTCCAGTGCCAGATTGAGCAACAGGACGTTGACGCGCGGTTCACCCAGTACACCCCAGGTCCGCGATTGCGTCGCCTCAGCAACTAACTCGCCCGTTTGTTGTTCGGAAATTTTTCGTGCCTTCGCCACGCGGGGAATCTGATACTCCGCAGCCGCCGGACTAATGTGCGGGTCCAAACCGCTGGCGGAGGTCGTCACTAAATCCACGGGTACTAGCCGATTGTCCTGTTTCGGATCGGCGTCCCGGAGTGCTTTAATCCGGTCGGCAACGGCAGTCACAAGGTTGTTATTGGACGGACCTAAGTTAGAGCCGCTCGACGATCCGCTGTTATAAGGAAACGGCGATGTGGCCGATGGGCGGCTCCAAAAATATCCCGGCTGAGTGAACGGTTGGCCAATGAGTTCCGAGCCGACAGGAACACCATCGCGAACGATCACACTTCCGTTGGCCGTTTGTGAAAAGCACAACTGAGCGATCCCCGTGACAACCGCCGGATAAATTACGCCCGTGATGAGGGAAAGTACGACAAAGGCGACGACCGCCGCACGAACTTGTGAAAACATGATGAACTTCCTCTTGGTAAGTGTAAAACTGCCCCGCCATCCGCAAGAATTGATTCGTATGCCGTCTAAGTTATTCCTAACAAGGCCAGCCCCACATCAATGAGTTTGATGCCAATGAAGGGGACGATCAGGCCGCCGAGGCCGTAAATCAACAGATTGTCGCGCAACAATAAGGCAGCCCCGACCGGTCGATATTGCACGCCCCGCAACGCCAAAGGAATCAACGCGACGATAATCAACGCGTTGAAAATTACCGCCGATAGGATTGCGGTCGTGGGCGACAAACCCATTATGTTGAGCCGATTCAAAACGGGGTACGTTGCAGCGAAGGCCGCCGGAATGATCGCAAAGTATTTCGCCACGTCATTGGCGATGCTAAACGTCGTGAGGGCACCGCGAGTCATCAATAATTGTTTGCCGATTTCGACAATCTCGATCAGTTTGGTCGGATTGGAATCGAGATCGACCATATTGCCCGCTTCCTTGGCGGCTTGAGTGCCGGTGTTCATCGCGACGGCCACGTCGGCTTGTGCCAAAGCTGGCGAATCGTTGGTGCCGTCGCCGGTCATGGCGACCAATCGGCCGCCCGCTTGATACTCGCGAATCATCTTCAGCTTGGCTTCCGGTGTCGCCTGCGCGAGAAAGTCATCGACGCCCGCTTCGGCCGCGATGGCCGCCGCAGTGAGTGGGTTATCGCCGGTGATCATCACCGTCTTGATGCCCATCTGGCGTAGTTCCGCGAACCGTTCCTTGATGCCCCCTTTCACAATGTCTTTAAGATAAATCACCCCCAGCGGCTGATTGTTTTCGGCGACTACCAAGGGTGTCCCACCGCGTTTGGAGATTTCCTCGACCCTTTGGCGCAGTGCGGCTGGATACTCTCCCCCGCGTTCGGTTACAAATTGTTCGATGGCGTCCGCCGCCCCTTTGCGAATTTGGCGACCGTCGAAGTTCACGCCACTGACCCGAGTTTGCGCCGAAAAAGGAATGAAGTCCGCTCGCATGTCGTGCAGCTTACGACCGCGCAACCCGTATTTTTCCTTGGCCAATATGACGACGCTGCGCCCCTCGGGTGTCTCATCGGCCAAGGACGACAGTTGAGCGGCGTCGGCTAAGGCCTCGATAGAGACACCATTGACGGTGGTGAACTCAACCGCTTGACGATTTCCGAGCGTGATCGTCCCGGTCTTGTCGAGCAGCAATACATCCACGTCGCCCGCTGCTTCTACGGCACGACCCGACATGGCAATCACATTGGCCTGGATCATGCGATCCATGCCAGCGATGCCAATCGCCGACAGCAGCCCACCAATCGTGGTAGGAATTAAGCAGACCAATAAAGCGACCAGGACCGTAACAGTGATTGGCTCGCCATGTCCGGCGGCTTGTACGCTATACAACGAAAACGGCAACAACGTGACGCACGCTAAAAGAAAAATGATCGTCATCGCGGCCAACAGTATATCCAGCGCGATCTCGTTGGGCGTTTTTTGACGCTTCGCCCCCTCGACCAACGAAATCATCCGATCCAGAAAAGCTTCGCCCGGATTGACCGCCACGCGGACGACCAGCCAGTCGGACAAAACTCGCGTGCCTCCGGTGACGCTGCTGCGATCACCGCCGCTTTCGCGAATGACCGGCGCACTTTCACCCGTGATCGCACTCTCGTCAACTGAAGCGACCCCTTCAATCACTTCACCATCGACCGGAATCTGCTCGCCCGCTTCGACCAGGACAATGTCTCCTTTGCGAAGGGCCACGGCGTTCACGAGCGATTGCGTTGAGTCGCGTTGAATCCCCGAAAGCTTCTTGGCCGTGACCTCTCGCCGCGACGCACGGAGCGAATCGGCCTGGGCTTTGCCCCGCCCTTCCGCCATGGCCTCCGCAAAGTTGGCGAACAGCACGGTAAACCACAACCAGGCCGTGATCCCAAAAATGAATCCAGCGGCAGCCTCGCCGGTTGAATAAACCGCTTGCAGCCACAGACCCGTTGTCAGAATACTACCAACGAACACCGTACACATCACCGGGTTTCGGACCTGATGACGGGGATCGAGTTTCTTGAACGACTCGAACACCGCGCGGCGCACGATGGCCGGATCGAACAGCGGCCGAGCCTTCGTTTGAGCAGACATAAATGATCTTCCTCGTGAGATTTCAGGAGTTGTTAGCGTTTTGGATTTAGTATTTTGGTTTTCGTATTTGTTTCGTATTTCGCACTTCGTATTTCGAGTTTCCCCTCATCCCGTTCCCAATTGCAGATGCTCAACAATCGGTCCCAGTGCCAGTGCCGGGATAAACGTCAACGCACCCACGATCAGCACCACTCCGATCAGCAACACGACAAATAGCGGCGTGTGCGTCGGCAACGTGCCCGCCCCCGTCGGCGTAAGTTTCTTACGGGCCAGGGAACCTGCAATTGCCAAGGTCGGGATGATCAACCAATACCGAGCGAGCAACATCGCGATGCCCAAGGCGATGTTGTAAAACGGGTTATTGGCGTTGAGGCCAGCAAAGGCACTGCCGTTGTTGTTCCCTGCCGACGAAAACCCGTACAGGATTTCGGAAAACCCGTGTGGACCAGGGTTACTCAGGGTGGACTTAACTTCGCCGCAGTCAGGATCGGTGTAGTTCAATCCCGGCCCCAATACGGCCACGGCGGTGCCCACGAGGACCACGAGCGGCGGAATGAGAATGACAATCGCTGCCATTTTCATTTCGTAGGCTTCGATCTTTTTGCCTAAATACTCCGGCGTGCGGCCGACCATGAGTCCCGCGATAAACACGGCGATGATCGCGAACACAAGCATCCCGTACAAACCGCTGCCGACGCCGCCGAAGACGACTTCGCCCAATTGAATGAGCCACAACGGAATCATCCCGCCAATGGGCGTGAACGAATCGTGCATCGCGTTCACGCTACCATTGGACGCGGCGGTCGTCGCGGCCGCCCACAGAGTCGAATTGGTGACGCCGAAGCGAGTCTCTTTGCCTTCCAGATTTCCGCCCGCCTGTTTGTCACTGGGCGACTGATCGACGCCGAGTGCCGCCAGTTGCGGATTGCCTGCTTGTTCGGCCAGATGGCAAACGATTAACAGCGGGACGAAGATCACGAACATGGCCGCCAAAACGGCCCAACCTTGGCGCGTATCGCCGACCATGTCGCCAAATGTGTAACACAGGGCGGCGGGCAACAGCAGAATCGCCAACATCTCCAAAAAGTTACTCAGGGGAGTCGGGCTTTCAAACGGATGGGCCGAATTCACATTGAAGAATCCGCCGCCGTTCGTGCCCAGTTGTTTGATCGCGACCTGCGAGGCCGCCGGACCAACCGGCAAGGTTTGCTCGGTAACGGAGGTCGTTTTACCGTTCTCCGTGGCAGTCGTTGGTTCGATGAGCGTGATCGTGCGATACTTGTCGAAGCTCTGCACGACACCTTGCGACACAAGCATCACCGCCAATACCAGCGACATCGGCAGCAATATGTAAAGCGTGGAACGGGTCAGATCAACCCAAAAATTGCCAAGAGTCTCCGTCGTTCGTCGCGCAATCCCGCGAACCAACGCGATCAATACGGCCATGCCCGTCGCTGCGGATAGAAAGTTCTGCACGCCCAGGCCAAGCATTTGCGTCAAATAACTCATGGTGCTTTCGCCGCCGTAGCCCTGCCAGTTGGTATTCGTGGCGAAGCTGACCGCCGTATTGAACGAGGAGTCCGCACTGACTGCCGGAAAGTTTTGCGTATTCAGTGGCAGCGTGTTCTGAAACCGTTGCAGGCCGTACACCACTAAGACGCCCAGCATATTGAACAGCAACACTCCTGCCGCGTATTGTTTCCAGGTCGATTCCGCAGTAGACGTGACACCGCACAGGCGATAGATCAACCGCTCGCATCCGCCCAGCACTTTGTCCAGGCCACAGGGCTGGCCTTGATACACGCGAGACATGTACTTGCCCAGCGGCTTGACCAACGCCAGCAGCACACCAAAGAACAATCCAAATTGCAACCAGGTATTGAATGTCATGAAAACCACTCCGGCTTAAAGAGTGCGACCGTCAGGTACGCAAATAGGACCACCGACACGATGCTCCCGATTAAATAAATTCCGTTCACGGTAAAACTCCCAAGTATCAAGTGTTTGAATGCGGACATTTGGCGAAAGAACATTCTTCGTGCGAAGATGTTCGCCATGTTGTCCCGACGCTTACCGCAGCCGGTCGCAAAATGCAATCAGCCCATACGAAAGTACAAAAAATACCGCTGAAATTCCCCACACCAAGGCTTCCATTGCAACCTCCACTTCACGAGTTATGCGAAAGGCGGGAGAAAACCCCGGCTGGAAACACCGTTTGGACGGGTCGCTCTCGCCACACTTCTTGCTTCGGAATTAACTCTATCCAAAGCCGCGTAAAATAGGTGTTAAAACGGACATCCTGTGCATAAAGAATCCATAAAGGTCGTTGCCTTTCGACGCGTCGTCGGGATCGACCGGGGCATAAAACCGTTCTATGCAGTTTCTCTGATGCCTCGTGCCCTGACGTTTTTCGAGAGATGTTGCGTGTCCAATTAGAACCGTGCCATTTCCGGCCGAGGCAAGTTGCCTACCCCGGTTCCTGTCGTTGGCTCCGCCCTGCGAAAAATCCCCCTGCGCCCTAGCATGGGGCGGGATTGATAATCAGACAGATCAGAACGCAATCTCTCCGTTCTGTTCGCCTTCGCCGTATTCCGGCACTTCTCTATTCTGGCCCGGCAACGGCGTCGTGTAGACGTACTCCATTGCCTTATGCAGGCCGACGAGTAGGAACGGAATGTCACTGGGCAGAAACGTTCCATTGGCCCGTTTGTCTCGCCCATCACGCAAATTCGACTGCGGTTTTGCTTAAGTTGATTTTGTTGTTGGGTGCGCTCACCATGAAAGCCGTTTGCGGCCGATGCGGGTGTCAGCATCTATTTGAATCGGATTGGATTGGACCTGAGCAACTCGCCTGCCGCGATAGATCGGTTCTTGGCGGAGCAAGTGCGACTTCCGCTGCAAACGCGCCGCGACCAAACCCAAGCTGATTTTCGGCAGTTCAGCACACCGCCGCCCAAAGCGTTGGTCTTTATCAAAGCAGCCTCGCGACGCTTCGGAATGACAGTGATGGAACCGAGTGCAGGGACAGGAAACATCGCGGTACTCGCCCGGCTGTTCGGTGCCGAAGTCGATACGAACGAAGTTGGTCCGCGAAGAAGGAATCTTTTGTCGCTGCAAGGTTTCGCGCCAACGGCTTTGGATGCACAACGTCTCGACAATCTTCTTCCTCCCGACAAAAGTTATCACGCCATCGTGATTAACGATTAACTGATTAACCCGCCGTTTTCGGCGACCAGCGGGCGGGTGAACGGACACCGGACGGCGTTTGGTGACCGACATATTGAACAGGCATTATTGCATTTGAAATTGGTGACCGCCGAGTGCTTTTCGATGGGAAAATGCCGACGCCCCGGCAGAATTCGCCGGACCACAATGACCTTCGCCATTCGTTTCGCGACAATCCGTCCATCCGAAAATTACCCGCCAGAATGCTTTACGACCATTGTGAGGCGTCGAGTCGGATGTTCTCGCGTTTCTCGTCGGAAATTTGGCGAATGTCGGCCCGCACGTTAAAAAAGGCCGCGATCACGCGCGCGTCCCATTGAACGCCCGATCCATCACGCAGGATCGTGTCAATTTTATCGTCGGGCATTCCGTTACGATAAGGACGATCACTGACCATCGCATCATACGCATCGGCGACGGCGGCAATTCTGGCCATGTGGGGAATCTCTTCGCCCGAAAGTCGTGACGGATATCCGCTGCCGTTCCAGGCTTCATGGTGATGCAGCACGACGGGCAGCACTTCGTCCAATCGTTTGATTCCGCAGAGGATGTTGTGCCCAATGCGAGAGTGCGTTTGAATATGTTGGTATTCAGCCTCGGTCAGGCGTCCCGGCTTATGCAAAATCTGTTGATCGATACCGATTTTGCCAACGTCGTGCAACAACCCGGACAGATAGAGCCAACGAAGTTGTTCCGGCGTACAGCCCAACTCGCGGCCTAATCGCACAGAAACTCGGGCGACACGATCGCTATGACCGCAGGTATAGGCGTCCTTGGCGTCAATCGCCGAAGTCAACGCACGAACCATGCTTATCAGAAGTTCGGACTGTTGCCGATGCAGATCAGAGTTGCTGCTGTGAATTCCCAAGATCGCGGCGACCGAGCCGAGCAAGTTGGCTTCTACAGAGCCAAATTCCTTGCCGTCAACGTGATTGAACGCCGTGAGCCAGCCGTATAGTTTCGTTCCATCCATTAACGGAACAATCACGAGTTGACAAATTTCGGGGAACGCCCAAGCGATATTCGTCGTGATGGGCGGGTTTAGCACGATCGGATGATTCGGGATCGGATCGCGGCAATTCGCGATGAGTTCGGAAAACGATTGCAGATCAAGCGGGCACGGGCCTGTGGTTAAGTAGAGCGACTCGGCCCGATTCTCGGCGGATTCGTCCGTGCTTGCAATTGGCAGAAAATGAATTGCGAAGGACTCCGCCGGAATCGCTTCCATCAGCCAGTGCAACGCCAATCGCCCAAGCTCATCATCCGTTTGTGATAACTTCAGACTTTGCGTCAGGCGGTAGAGAAGATTGATTTCCTCGTAGGTGTTGGCCAGATTTCCGGCCAGTTGATCGACTTGTTTTTGTGACGTGGCCAGCTCTTGCGACCGGATCCAACTCTGGATCACCGTTGCGGCCATACGTTCCAACGTCTGGCGGGAACAATTGGTGGTTTGCTTTGCTGCCCAAGCCGAAAGCTCGTTCGCATTCGTTCCCAAATTGTGAGCGGCTGACCGAAGATCGAAGTCGCTTTGGACTTGCTGTGTCAGAAAGAACCCGACGGCAACCAAGCGTTGGCCTTCTGACTCTGGCAATGGGATCGCCAAGATGGCAAGCGGCGAGGCATCGGCGATGATGTTTGCTTGTTTCGACTCGGCAACCTGTCGGCAAAGCTCGCCCCAAGTCATCCAATCGCCACCTATCCGAGCATGGTTCGTTTGTATGACGTTGCCCGTCAGGCCATCCACAACCGTGAATTCAACACCAAACGCGGCTTGCAATTCGGCAAGATAATCTTCCGTCTCATACGGAAGTATTTGCTCGAAATGTATTGGCGATGAACGCAAGGTTTGCACGGAAAGAGCCTTTGTTCGAAATCGAGTCCAGCACGGACGAGCGAATTTCTGCGGACTTTTCGCGCAGATTCCCGCCTGCCTTTCAACGTAAGCCTAGGCCACGCAATGGGGTAGGAGTTGTGCGGAGAGCGGATCAAAGTCCGTAGATTTCAATCCGGCGATCCAAGAAATGCTTCATCGCAAGCGGTTATGCTGGCTAGAGCGATTATTCCGCCTGTTACGTATCGCTATTCGGCCTGCTGGCGGTTGCGATAACGGGCACTGACCCTTTGCAGAAGGCTACGTTCTTCGGACGAGAGTGCTTCCATCCCCTCCGAATGGAGTCGAGCTAAGATGCCGTCCACGCGGCGTTCTTCTTCAACTTCGATGTCCCGTTGGCGGCGTTCCTTTTCCGCCCGACGTTCTTCCAACCACAAGCGAATCCCGCCCAGGCTGAACTTCGACGGCGTGTGGGGTTGCTCAAGGCTCGTGTAGCCTTCCGAGAAATCGTATCCGAACAAATCGTCATCGACTTCGTGTTCTTCGATCCGCTCGCTTTCATGTCGCGAGTGGAAAAAGATATACATCGCCAACAGACCCAGCGGAAACCACGGCGGCAACATCCGTCCTGGTTTAGCATCATCAAACACTAAGGCAATCACAAACAAAATGAGCGCGACGAACTTTCCACAGCGGGAGACAGCCAAACCGGCGGCACGAAATTCAAACGCTGGCCAAAAAATCGCCCGCAACACTCGTCCGCCATCCAGAGGAAAGGCGGGCAACAGATTGACCAAAAACAGCATCACATTGATCCAGCAAACCAGCCGCAGCGCGATCAGACCAAAATCACCTCCGTCCAGCAACCCCTGTGGCAAGATTGGATTTCGCAGCAACATAAACAGGTCGGTCCCCGTGAATAAAATCAACGGAGCGACCGCCAACCCAATGAACAGGTTGGCCAGGGGACCGGACAAGGCAATCAGTAGATCGCCCTGCGGCTCTTGAATTTGCCCGATGGGCACCAGTCCCCCGAGCGGACCAATCACCATATTCTCGACGCTACTCCCCAATCGCCAAGCCGCAATCGCATGACCAAACTCATGCACAACCACACTCACAAATAAAATTCCAACGCCGAGTAGTGCATACCAAGTTGGATTAAGACCACTCGTTGCGGCGGTGGCACCCGCACCCGCAGGAACGGAAGAATAGATAACCGGTTCGCGACTAACCAGAAAAATTGCCCCGAAGCCAACCAACAGAAATAGCGCATGAAGGCGGATTTGCACGCCTCCCCAACGGCCCAGCGATAGACTCCAACTCGACAACTCGCGCATAATGGCGGACCAGGTCGGGCGGAAAATGGTCGGAACTTGGTAAACTCAGTCGTAGATGTTATCGTACCAAGCGGTTTCCGTCGCGACAAGCATTTTATGCCCAGCGACGACGATTTTCGCGCATTTCACCCGCTCGTTTGGCGGGTTATGTCGGTTTATTTTCTGGCGATCATTTCCCATGTCAGACCACGAATTACTACTGCAAACGCGGCGATTTTCCGTCGTCCGTCACCAACAAACGCTTCCGGACGGTTCGGTTCATACGCGGGAATCGGTCCAACATCCCGGGGCGGTGGTCATCCTTCCGATGGTCGATGCGGAGCATGTTTGCTTGATCCACAATTATCGCATTGCCGTCAATGAAACGCTGATTGAGCTTCCGGCCGGAACGTTGGACCGGGACGAAGCTCCAGCGACGACCGCCCGACGCGAACTGATCGAGGAGACCGGCTATCAAGCCAAGGCAATCACGCTGCTGCATCAGTTCTATATGTCGCCCGGAATTCTCAACGAAAGGATGTGGCTGTATCTCGCCACCGGTTTGACGCCCGGCGAAACGGCTCGTGAGGCCGGCGAAGATATTCAGAATCTGGTCGTCACGGTGGACGAGGCGATCAGGATGGCGACCGACGGGACCATTCACGATGCTAAATCGCTCGTCGCGTTACTCCTCTATGATCGCTTGCGACGGACTGGGAATTAAATCGTATCCGAAAACATCCTCTCCTCCCTTTGGGAAGGGCCGGGTGAGGGCTCTTGGATCGGATATTCAACCTCGCCATCAAGCGGCACAAATTGGCAAAGCCACCACAACTCCCTCACCAGACACCGACTGGATATTCATCTCGGGAAGGTGCTGCCCTCGACGCAGAAAGGCCAACGCCAACGGCGAATTCAATCGCGGTGAAAAAGTCGCCGACGTGACTTGTCCGACGACCACCTCGCCCGATTTCAATTCCATTCCGATCTCCGGAATCACATCGCCTATCAATCGAACGCCGCACAATAGCCGGTTGACGTGTCCCAGCGCATCAATTCGCGCGACCGTTTCCTGACCAATGTAACAGCCTTTCGTAAAGCTGATCGCCAATGAATCGCGGGCGATTTCTTGCGGCAGATTTTTATCCGTTACGTCGATCCCAAACGCCGGAAAACCGTTTTCGATCCGCAACGCCTCGACCGCTTCGATTCCACATTCAGGCACGTTATCGTTTTCAAGTTTCGCAAAGATGGTCTGAACATCGCTGCCGACGCCAGAAATTGCATAGGCGATTGGCCCGGCGAATCCAACTCGACGGATCCTGACGGGTTCGCCGAACAAGGATGTTTCCCCACAGGCGAGCAAACCGATCCCCGGCAAAGTAACCTGCTGCGACTTCAGCCACTCCTCTGTCTTCGCACCCGACAGGAGAATCTCGGACCAATCACCTGTGCGGTCATGTAGCGTCACCTTTTCGCGAATGAGATAACGATCCAGATGTTGTATCAGTCGTTGGCCTTGACCGACGACCGTTTCCAGCACCAACGAATTTGGCTCGCAAAAAACCAGGACATGGGCGACAATCTTCCCCTGCGCCGAGAGCAAAAACGCTTCGCAGCCCTGTCCCACCGGCAAATCGCGAATGTTGTTCGTACACAGGTTGTGCAAAAACTTGGCTCGATCATCGCCGGTCAATTCAATTTGTGTGCGGGCGGTTAAGCGCGACCAGCCAAGGTCTTCCGTTAAGGCTCGATATTCGTCCATCCAACTTACCACGTATTTATTCTCCCACGCGACCGTGCGCGAACTGAGCACTCGAAACAATCAAGCACGAAGCGGTTCTGCGCGCGAGCCGTGCCACATCGGCCGGGTTGGCCACGTGCGCAATGCCCAGGTCTTCAATCGCTTCCTCACTCAGTTGGCTGGCCAAAAAAACTTTCGACTGTTCGAGAATTCTCGCCAGTTGGGCAGCGGCCGGAACGTCGGGCGACTGTTTCTTCTTCATCCGTCGTCGAGTTGCCGAAAGATCGTCCCGGTCGGCCAACATGCGAATCGCCTCGCCTGGCGGCTCCGCCAATTCCGTAACCGCAACCAAGGCTCCGTCCGAGGAGACGAGCGGCAACGCGGCCACAAGTGACCGGGCGACATTGTCCCAGGTCTGTTGAGAGGGGTCGCCCGTCAGTCCGAGAATAACCAATTCGGCCGGCGCGTCGATGTGAAATTTCCAAGCCGCGTCAAACAACTCTGCACCGCGGCGGGCAACACTCCGCGGCTCGCCCGCCAAAACGTGCAAAGCCTTTTCTCCTCCGCCCGGAATCACTTGGACCGTGAAGGTTATGCCCAATTCCCAGGCGATTTCCTCGACCAGAGCGTTTTTCTTTTTTCGCCCATGCGCATCGGCGGCCGCCACGCGAAATAGTTTTTGCGAGGCGGCATCGCCAAACGCTGGAAAAATCCCGGTGTGAATTCCGTAATAACCCCAGGCCGTCGTCCCCCGCAAGCAGCCGATCGGCACGACCACATCAGCATCGAATAGTCGTCGCTGAATGCGGACCTCTTCGCCGTCGGCCCGATTCGCCAGATGACAATGCTCGTCGGCGTTGTTCGGATTGTGGATCGAGAATTCCACCAATTGGCGAATCGCGACGGGCAATTCCGACCGTGGATCGGACAACGTGTGGTTCAACGACCCGTTACTGAGAATGTGAATGTCCGTCGGTTCAATTCCATGCGTGGTCAGGGCTTCGACAATCGGGGCCACGATGCCAGTGGGACAAGGCACGGCGGAATCGAGAGCCAGCACGACCTTGTCGCCGGGAACAGTTGCCAGAACCAGCGGCGGAAAATCGAGCGGCTGTGAAATCGCGGCTTGCACCGCCGCCAGCAGATCGGCAATCGGTTCTCCGCGAGGAACACTGCAATCAACTATTTGAGAATCGGCAGCAGAGTCGAGCTTGAGCGAATCAAACTTGAGCACCGCCGAATTGCCATACCGCAGAAATGCCGTCATGCCAGAAACCGCACCGCGTCGTGATAACGCGGCAAAATACGAGGGAAGTGAACAAAATGAACGTACTTCGTATCATACCATTCAGCGGCCCCCTTGTCGTCAGGTCCGTTTCGAAAGCGGTGGACTGGCCGACAACCCGGTCACCTTGATTTACCGACACCTTGTCGATGCGAAGAGTGTCATGCACCGACCTAGCCATAGCGGGGAATCGGCGGTCGGGTAGAACACTCGGACCATTGGCACCTTTCATTGTGGTCGCGAGAAAGGCGTTCATCCTAAATCGCCGAAGGCTTGTTCGTCGCAACAATCGCCTTGGCGGCGACCCCGCCGAAACAGCCAAACAACATTGCGAACAGAAAATGGCCGATGATCCGAAAGTAGGTCAGGCGGGAACTGATGTCCTCAAAAAGTTGCTGTTGGAGAACCTGTTGTGGGACGGGTGGAAGGCCGGGGGGCGACGAGTTCGGGGAGTACGGGCTAATATATGAAGGAGGGTTGATTGGAGAGTCGGCATTCGGGATGTTTTGACGGTTTGTCGTTGACGGACGGTCGCCGAACGGGTCGTCTGTCGCTGCGGTGCGTTGGTTAGATGGGTTTCCCTCCGGCGGTGACGGTCCACTCGTTGGCGAACTCGGTTGTTTGGAATCGTCGTCGGGCTTCTCGGGTGGGACATTAAAACTAGGCCGGTCTGAAGCGGGAGGTGGACAGGGCAATCGCACGTTAAATGGCTTGTTTTCCGGGGTTTTTCGTTTCGGA
>JAYUFG010000050.1:0-19158 GCA_043738845.1 Planctomycetaceae bacterium | reverse complement strand
ATCGACAAGCAGCCGTTCATTCAGCAATTCGCGAAACACGGATTGCCGGTCGTCGCACCGGTGACGCAACGAAGTTGGTGGTCGGAAAAACTTTGTGCCGAGTTCGATTCACAGGTGACCGCATGGCAACATCTGATCGGGAATGTCCTTCCCTGGGTCGAGACGTGCTATGGTGCGAAGCCGCCGCAGATTGGATTGTTCGGGACGAGCATGGGTGGGCAAGGTGCGTTACGATTTGCGTTCAAGCTGCCCCATCTGTTTCCCGTGATCGCGGCATTGTCGCCCGCGATTGACTATCAACTTCGCTATCACGAAGGGGACGAAACGATTCCGCTGATGTATCCGGACAAAGAATCGGCCCGTCAGGACACGGCGACGTTGCACGTTCATCCTTTGAACTGGCCGCGGAACTTATTCTTCTGCTGCGACCCAACCGATCTGCGCTGGCACGAAAGCACCGACCGCCTGCGGATGAAGCTGAACGCTTTGGGGATTCCCTACGAGTGTGATATGGAAACGAGCGGTGGCGGCCACGGGTTTGCGTACTATAACCGCATGGCCAGCCGAGCCGTCGGATTTTTGGCGGAGAAACTGGAAACGGAGCGGAAGAGGATGGTGTGAGAGTTTGTGACTATTTTTTTATGAATCGAATACGACCAACCGTAGGGTCCACTGTGCGGACCCTATACATGCTACATCAAGGGACCGCGCAGCGAACACTACCGCGACGGCCCAACCGGCCAACAATTCATCCCCAAGCAAGATCGAACATCGCGAGGCTATCGTTTTTGTCCCGACTCCTCCGTCATTGTTTCGTACATGCCATTGACGACGAGATTGGTACTCGTGCCGAGCAATGTGCAAACGCCACCAAGGATTCCGGCATAGCTGAGTGGGATCATCAGCTTGGAAAGCGAGATGCGGTTTTGCTTGCCCCAATCGCTGACACTCGGAATGAGCATGGCCACCAGGGCCGTCGTCTTCATAAAGGCGGCCATAATCATCGTCGGGAGCATCATCCTGGCGATGGCACCTGTGACCGATTTGGGTCGGCCGAAGATTCATTCGGCGATCCAAGCGACGCCGCCCGTGTTGCAAACGCCTTCGCCAACGATGAACAGCACGCCGATGGTGATGACCTGAGAATTGGCGAAGCCTTCAAAGGCTTGCCCTTCCGAAATAACGCCCGTCAATAACAATTCCGTCACGCCGGTTAGCATTACGATGTCGGCGGGAACACGGCTGAACAACAGTAATCCAATGACACCCGCCAAAACCGATTTAGCGACGCAGGGAAACCAAGCCGGCGGGACATTCATAATCAGCGCGGCAAAGCAAGCGTAATCCATGCTTTTAGGCCTGTCATTGACACACAACTTCATCCCGTTTTTGGGCCGAAGGCGAGCCAGGCCGTGGCGAAGTCGGTCATGCGGCGGAGGCCGACCCACAGCGGTTGCGGACCGGCGGGAAGTTCTTTCGCCCGATTGTTGTAGCCGCCGAATTGCAACAGCAGTTGCATGAACTGCGACAACAGCGGAGGCTTCTTCGGCAGCGGCTTTTTCTTGACCACTTTCCACACCGACTTCCATTCGCTCTCCGCGAACACCGCCGTGCAAGGCAGTTTCGGGCAGGTACGATCAAAGTACTCCACTCCCGCGACGCCCAGTGGTAATTTGTCGGGCGTGACTGCCAAATGAAGATGCTCGTACAAGCCGAGTCGCTCCTCGATATTCAAACACTGTGCATCCTTCGGCGGATGATCCCATAAAGTCGAGTTCGGTTGTGTTCGACACGATGAATAAACTCGTGTCTGGCGCGATCAACGCCACGGGTTGCTCGCGCATGCGGCCTTTCGTGGCCTCGATGTGTGGCTGTAACACCTGCTCGTGTGCAACCGCGTCGTTGTCGAAAAACCTATACGCCGCTTGGGTCTCGCTCCAGTTTTCGCAACTCGCGTTGATACTCGCTTCCGGATTGGCAGCCAAGGCTTCGATCACTCGCACGCTCCGTTTGTTCAAACGCTTGTCTCCCAGATCAATTCCCCGCAACTCGTCGGCAATTCCTTCGCACATGATTTTGCTCCCTGCTATTTTGGCAATTCAGTACTACCTACAGCCCTGTCGCAAATCTTGTGCCGCTGGAAAATATTTATTTTGGCGGGAACCGCTAGAGTTGTGTATAAATGACAGACACCGGTGCGTACTCTACAGGGTTAGGTTTGCTAACAGGCGTGTCCTTCTTAATGGACCGCTCCTTGTTTTAGCTGGGGCTGAAATCTCTTTCGGGCCTGTTTTCTCGATAAAGCCGTTCGCTCTGAGTGAAACGGCGGAATAGTGCCTGGAAAATCCAGGGCTTTTACTGGACGCGGTTGAGAACGGCTAGGTACGATAATGGGCAGACCGAAAGTGATCGGTTTCAGGCTCCGCCGACAGATCAAGTGTAGATCGGTAGAGTATTTTTGGTTCTCGGCGGCCGCACCCATTCCAGTATTTGGCAGATTCCTCCATGATTTTCCTGCGCAGTTATCGTAAGTTAAATGTCTCACGTCGCGGTTGCCCACCGCGAGTTTCAATCGCTCGACTTGTCGGTTTATTCATTCTGTATTTTGCCTTCGGCACGCATCCGTTCGCGCACGCCGCCAACCCGATCTTGCGAGGATATACGGACTACATTTCGCTCACAGAACAAGTTCGGGCATTGGCCACAAAGGATCTCGTCGCAATCAAATCGTTGGGGACGACACTGGGTAAGAGAGATGTGTGGCTCGTGACCATCGGCACGGGCCAAGTCGATAAGAAGCCCGCGTTGCTCGTGATGGGCAATGTTCACGCTCCTCATTTGTTAGGTTCCGAGTTGGCGTTACGTTTCGCCAAGCAATTGACGGAGAAGGCAAAGACCGACGACGCGACCAAAAAGCTGCTAGAGCAATTCACGTTTTATATTATTCCCCGTCCGACGCCCGATCCAAGTGAAGCGTTTTTTACGAAGCCGTACATGGAGAGGAAAGGTAACGAGCGGCCGACCGACGACGACCACGACGGCAAGTTCAACGAAGACCCGCCCGACGACCTGAATGGCGACGGCTTGATTACCTTGATGCGGGTCGAAGATCCGACGGGCGAGTACATGCCGCACCCGGCCGATCCGCGGATCATGATTCCGGCCGACCCCAAGAAGAATGAACGGGGTGGTTACGCGATTTATCCCGAGGGGCGAGATGATGATGGAGATGGCCAGTACAACGAGGATGGTCCCGGCGGCGTCGATTTCAATCGGAACTTTACGTTTAAGTATCCGCACTTCAAAATTGGGGCTGGTCCAAATCAAGTGTCGGAGATTGAAACCCGCGCGGTGGCCGATTTTTGTTTCGACCATCCGAACATCGCGATGGTTTTCACATTCACGCCGGAAGATAACTTGATGCACCCTTGGAAGCCGGGCCAAGAGACAGGTCGCATTCGCACGACGCTGGTGGGGGGCGATCAACCCTACACCGATTTTCTGGCCGAGCGATATCGGAAGCTGCACGGCGGCAAGGACGCGCCCGGTTCGCCAGCGGGTGAAGGTTCATTCTCCGAATGGGCCTATTTCCATTATGGTCGCTGGTCGCTGGCGGCGCGGGGGTGGTGGATTCCAAAAATTGGCGACAAGGGAGCGGACAAAGGTGCGGAAAAGGTCACCGAGAAAACCGCCGATGCGAAGTCTGCAACCGATAAAGGCGATGCGGAGAAAAAAACACCCGACGGCCGCGCCGCCGACGAGTTAAACGCGCTCCGCTGGTTTGCCCAAGAGAAAATTGACGGCTTCGTCGATTGGAAGGTCGTGGAAAATCCCGACTTTCCGAATAAGAAGTGCGAAGTCGGCGGGATCAAGCCATTCTACACACTCAATCCGCCTGCCCACGAAATCGACGCCCTGGCCGACAAGCATTTTCAGTACCTGACTGGTTTGTGTGAGCTGCTGCCGAAGCTCGCGCTGCACGAACCGAAGGTTGAACCGCTCGGCGGCGGATTGTTTCGCGTTAGTGTGACGGTCATCAACAACGGCTATCTGCCGACGATGAGTGAAATGGGACAGATCAATAAAGAACCGTTTCCGTTGCAAATTCGGCTGGAGGTGCCCGCGACGGTTACGTTCGTGCAAGGGAAGTCGCGAGTGGAAGTTCCCCGCTTGACCGGTCAAGGTGGCAAGGCGACACAGACCTGGTTGGTGCGATTGCTCGGCGACAAACCGGCGACGGCGAAAATCCGCGTTCATGCGTTGTCGGTCGGTGCAGCGGTAACAAGCGTGGAGTTGAAGTAAGCGATTCGATTAACGCACGGATGAAACCGATGTTAGAAATTGATGTATTTCAAGACTTGTTGCAAACCGATGACGATCCGGAGCTTTGGCAGGTCGTCCTTTGTACGATATTAAAGGATGATGAATTTCCAATTGGGTTTCGTATGGAGGTCGGCTCTTGTTCGCATTGGTTGCGACCCCATCAAAGTCGTTGGACTGCCGCTGGCGGATTTGCATGGCCAACGGGTTACGGAAGTGGTTCAGGCGGATATAGTCTTGTTGGAACTCCGCAATACGACTGGTCACTATTACTGGGCTGGAATGGTGCCTCGTGGGAAGCAACAAAAAGGGATTCGAAAAAGGTCTCTTTGCGGATTGCGATTCCATCACGAACAAAGTTGCACCAACAAGCAGCCGTTAATACGATTTGGGCGATAGGACGCGAGAAGCAATTACGTTTTTACGGATTTCGAAAACTTGAACACGAATGGTCTTGTGTCGCCGTCAGCGATATTCAATAGTGGAATTACCTATGACTTACGTTTGTTTATTACGATCCCCTTCGGTTGTCGCCGTTTTATTCGCATTCTTGGCGACATTGTGTCATGCGGTTTTTGCCCAAACACCGACCAACACGAATAATGCGACTTCAAAGGCCATCTATCAGCCCCAGGGTGCCCCGGCTGATCCAAAAGTCCCAATGAGTTGGAACAAGTATCGCGATCATGGCGAGATTTCCGAAGTGTTGCAAAAACTTGCAAAGGCATTTCCTAAGTTGTCGCGGCTGCAATCGCTCGGCAAGTCTTACGGCGGTCGCGACATGTGGGTATTGACGATCACGAATTCCGAAAAGGGACAGGAGAACGACAAGCCTGCGATGTGGATTGATGGCGGGATTCACGCCAACGAAATTCAGGCGGTCGAAGTGACGGTCTATACCGCGTGGTACTTGCTCGAAATGTATGGCCGCAGCCCGTTCATCACGAAGCTGGTTGACGAGCGGGTGTTTTATATCATGCCGATGATGAGTCCTGACTCGCGTGACGTTCACTTGTCTCAACCGAATACGACGCATGGTCCGCGGACGGGCCAGCGTCCGTTTATCAACGAGGAAGGCGACCTGACTCCGCAACAGGCCGAGCGTGACCTGGACCACGACGGCAACATTACGCAAATGCGAATCAAGGATCCCAACGGCCGTTATCGGTCGCATCCTGATTACCCAAACTGGATGGTCAAGGTCGAGCCGGGCGAAAAAGGAGAGTACACGTTGCTCGGTAGCGAAGGATTTGAAGAGGAGGCCGACAGCAAGTTGAGCGGTTATTATGACCCCAACCGCAATTGGCCCTGGAACTGGCAGCCGAAATATATTCAAAGCGGCGCGCACCATTACCCGTTTTCAATTCTCGAAGACCGGATGGTCGGCGATTTTGTGCTGGCCCATCCGAACATTGCGGGCGGGCAGTCGTATCACAACGCTGGTGGAATGATCCTACACGGGCCGGGCGCAGCAGAGGACCGCTGGGACAATGACGACATTGCGATCTACGACACGATTGGCAAAAAGGGAGAAATGATCCTGCCCGGCTATAAGTCGATGAACATTGCCAAAGAGTTGTATACGGTTTACGGAGGTGAGGTCGATTGGCTGCACCAAATGCGGGGCGTGTTCACGTTCACGAATGAACTCTTCACGCCGTTCAATTTTTTCCGCAAGCCGGGGACGGGAGAGTTTTTTGGCAAGCAGGAAGAACAGCAGCAATTCAACAAGTGGCTCTTGTTCGGCGACGGGTTGGTTCCTTGGCACGAGGTCGAGCATCCTTTGTACGGCAAAATTGAGACGGGCGGGTTCAAGAAAAACTGGCTGCGACAGCCGCCGTCGTTTTTATTGGAAGAGGAATGCCATCGCAATATGGCATTTTCGCTGTACCATGCCGATCAAATGCCGCTAGTGAAGGTCCAGTCGATCTCGGTCAAGTCTTTGCCCAACGGCGTCCAGGAAGTGACGGCAATCGTCGTCAATCAGAAGCTCATTCCGACCCACTCGTCGGCCAATGTACGGCACAAGATCAGCGGGCCGGACATGGTTTCGATCAGTGGACAGAATCTAAAAGTCATTGCCGGAATGACGTGTGAGGACCAGTTCTTTCAAGAGCATCCTCAAGAGCAAAAGCGGCAGCCGGCCGAATTGAAAATTGAACGGATCGCCGGTGGTGGTGTCGTCTATTGCCGCTGGTATGTCACGTCAGCCGGACCGTACACGGTGACAATCCGGTCGGTCAAAGGGGGCGTCGACGCCGTGGCAAGTGTCGTCGTGACGAAGTAATTGAAACGCCAACGTCCGCCAGGACCGAGGTCGCAATGCGGGAAACCAATTCGGTGGAACGTTCGTTATCCGTGAGAAATCGGCGAAAACCATGCGCGCCGAAGATCACTTTTCCTGGGCAGGGCGAACGTGAGGACGAACCTTCCCCTTGCCTTTGGGAAGGCCGGGCTGAGACTTATGACAGACGGTGCACCGGACTCGCTGACGATTGAGGGCCTTGCCACATTTGGTGCAACGACGCGACCTGATCTTGATTGCCCTTTTGGTCCGCACACGCAAGCCCATGAGTTTCTCCCGATACTTTCTCTAAAAACGAAATGAGGACGGATGATTCAACGTCCCGTTAACCAATTGGATAGACTCATAGCTGACCATAAATGGGGCCGTTTGGCAACCGCAACTGGAAACCTCGACGGGAAATGCTTACACTCTACGAGAACGCTGGCTGGGTAATCCCAGCAGAATTCTGGGTACTCCCAGCAGGATAACAGCGACGGACGGTTTGAAAGAGAGAAAACGCCGGGCTTGTGTCCGTCCATTTGATAGATGCCACGCACCATGTCCACCGCACCGGAAACTCCGATCCCAGCTCGAAACCTTGCGCGGGCACCTTTTCGCGTGGCCGCCTTGCGGGGCTTAGGGGTGATTCTGCCCCCGCTACTGACGATCGTGATCTTGCTCTGGATCAGCCGCACGGTCATTTATTATGTGCTTGATCCGGTCGCCAACGGGGCGCGGTACTTTGTCGCCTGGGCAATCGCCGACGTTCGTGACGTTTTGGTCGAATCGGTGGCCACGAACGACGCGACGATTTTCAAATTCGGTGAGGTGGAGTTTAAGAAGCTGCCGTCGGGACAATTCGTGCCACTGGACGTCTTTCAAGCCGTCTCGCGAAAGCCGGGGCTGGATCCGCTCCCGACCGCAGGCTGGCCCTTGTATCAGCGATATGTCGAAGTGCAATATCTGCCGCCGTATATTGTGTATCCGTTTGTGTTTGTCGTGTTTTTGTTCTTGCTCTATTTAATTGGCAAGTTTTTTGCCGCCGGCGTCGGGCGATTTTTCTGGGGCTTGTTTGAAAAGTTCGTTCACCGTGTTCCCGTCGTGCGGAATGTTTATTCGTCCGTCAAACAAGTGACCGACTTTATGACGAGCGAAAACGAGTATGAGTTCAATCGGGTGGTCGCGGTCGAGTATCCTTGCAAAGGAAATTGGACCGTCGCCTTCGTGACGGGCGAAGGTTTGCTCGACGTGCAAACGGCGGCGGGCGAGCCGATCTTGACCGTTTTGATTCCGACCAATCCGACGCCTGTCGCTGGTTATACTGCCCTGGTTCGCCGGAGCGAAGTGATTGACTTAGCCCTGACGGTCGATCAAGCGTGTCAGTACATTATCAGTTGCGGCGTGGTGGTACCTAAGCAACAATTGCCCGCCAAGGGTGATGCGTCTATAAAAATCTCAGCGAAGGGCGAGTCTTCCTAATGTGGTCGGTGTTGGGCGAAATCGTTGTGATCATGGTGCTGATTTTGATCGGTGGTTTTTTTGCCGCCGCCGAAATCTCGCTAATCGCCGTGCGCCGCGGACGTCTGAAGCAGTTGGCCGACGAAGGGGACAGCAAGGCCAAGTTGGCTTTGGAACTGGCCAACGCGCCGAATCGGTTTCTGCCGACGGTGCAATTTGGCATGACGCTCGCAACCGTGTTTGCGGCCGCGTTTGGCGGCGAACAACTGGTCCATGAATTGAAGGACGAACTGGCCGTTATCAAAATTCCGTTCATTTCCAATTACGCCCATTTTTTCGCGATTGTCATCATCAGCGGGAGCATCACCTTCTGTTCCGTTCTGTTCGGCGAATTGGTGCCCAAGCGTTTCGCCCTACGTCATGCGAATTGGCTGGCCCGCTATGTCGCCGTGCCGATGCACTGGTTAGCGAAAGTTGGCCGACCGTTTGTGTGGTTTATGGGCTGGGCAACCGACAAGCTACTTTATGCCCTGGGAAGTCGTCCCGGCCACGACGAGTCAACGGTCAGCGTCGAAGATATTGAACATTTGATCGAGACGGGCACCGCGCACGGAGTCATTGATCCGGCCGAGCAGCAATTAGCTCTCGAAGCGTTGCGGCTCGGCGAGCGAACAGTGCGGGACATTATGCGGCCCCGCATTGATATGGATGCCCTTGACGTTGCTACGCCGCCGCGCGAAGTTTTGGGAGCGGTCGCGATGAGCGGTTTTTCCCGAGTGCCCGTGTATGACGGCGACCTCGACCACATCCTCGGCTTTGTTTACATCAAGGACGTTTTGCGGCGACACTATTTGGGTGTCCCGATTGAGCTACAAAAGATTCTGCACCCCGCTGTGTTTGTGCCCGAGACTTTGCCCGTTGATCGGTTATTGGCCATGTTGCAGAAGAATCACACGCAACTGGCGATTGTCCTGGACGAGTTCGGCGGAACCGAGGGACTCGTAACGCTCGAAGATGTTGTCGAAGAACTGGTCGGCGAGATTCGCGACGAGAACCGTCGCAACGACCAACAGTCGCTCGTACAGCGCGACGACGGAAGCTGGCTGGTTGATGGACAAGTGGCTATCGAAGACCTGTTTGAAACACTGGGAATTAAGGATTCCGTGTCCGAAGGCCCGCGGCGTTTTCGCACGGTCGCTGGCTTGATTCTCACAGAAGTCGGCGACATTCCCCGCGTCGGTCAGGTAATCGAATGGCAGGGACATCGGCTCGAAGTTGTCGATATGGACGGCACGAGGATTGACCGCGTGTTGATCTCGAAACCGAACGGGAAAACTATCGGCGTTGCAGAAACGCCATCCTAGGTAATTCCCATCCGAATATCCGTGTGGTGGCTACACGAGCAATCCGGCTTTTCGTCCCGTGAATTTGACCGAGCATTGAAACAATTGCTCGTGGGTCGGTCGCAAGATGACAACCTCTGCCGAGAGCCACAACCGAAAACCGTCTCGCTGCAACATCCCCAGCGTTAGCTCGTCACCCGGCTGAAGCAGTTTTTCAACTCGAATCGTTTTCGCATCGTCGTCGGCAATCAGCGGCGATAACTCGTCGGGTACGACGAAGGACATTCCCGACCGAGACAGGTCCAGGGCACACGCCTGAAACGTAACCATTTCGTCAGGCTGGTTTTTGTGTAGGATTATACGTGCCACAATCGGCTCACCGTTGTAAGTCGAACGGGCGTGGTCACGAAGCGGCGCGTTGATCGCATGATTCCGCTGTTCCCAATAGCGAATTAAGTCCCGCGCTTTTTGCAGCTGGCTCACCTCGCACAAAGCTTCGTGCGTGAAATTGAATCCGGGCATAACGGGGTTTTAATAAGGGGCTGAGTGTCACATGGCGAGTTGTCTCGCGAAGGTTGCCGTCGGTTGCTTATTCGATCACGTAGATGTGGGAATTATCGACCACTGCGAATACAAAATGTTAGCTCTCAGATAGCCATTTGCTGAATGAAAACGGTGTGAGGTGTCGGTTTGGGAGGCTTTTCACGATTTTCCCTACAACGAATTGGGTGTTATTTTTTTCTGCCCACGCATCGCAGCAAAACCCTGACGGCGGCTCATGCTCGACGCAATCGCACCGACTACCCCTGTAGTGTTTGTCGTTCGGCGGCATCCGTGTCGTGTTTCAGATAGCGACAGCCCACTAGCCAGACGATCCCGCTAATCAGGACCGAGCAAGAGACGATCCGGATTCCTGGATTCATATCGCCGTTATTGAGGTCGTTGATTTTCCCAATCAACGGCGGGCTGATGGCGTCTCCGAAGACGTGAATCAGAAAAATGTTCATCGCAAACGCCGCGGCACGAATCGTCGGCTTCGTCACGTTGGCTAAAATCGTATTCGTTGGTCCGGTGTTAAAGAACAAACAGCAACAGGCGGCAAAGATTAAATACCACGCACCCGGCTGATACCAATGTTCAGGAAACGGTGTCACGGTGATTGCCCACACGAGCGGAAATCCGGCCAATGCGGAGATTCCCGAAACGAGGAAATAGGCTCCGCTGAATTTCTTGCGTAACTTGTCGCCCAACCAACCACCGACGAGCGTTGCAAGCAGTCCCGACACCACGATGATGGGGCCAAATACAGCATTGGCGTCAGCAGTAGCCAAATCAACGGCAACACGATCGGTCATGTCCGTATGTTGTTTCCAGACGATATACTTCGGCATCCAGTACGCGATTCCGCCGAGGGCAAACGTCATCGCCGCCATGCCGATGGTGTTTATGATGAACGATGGAATTTTCAGCAGATCAAAAAACTCTCGCCGGGTGGCCTTGTGCTTGCCATCTTTTATGGTCCGTTCTGGATCGCGCATCTTGAACGCGATGAATCCCATCAAGATGCCGGGCGGCACAACAATGAAAAATGCCCAATGCCAACTCAATCCGCGACCTAAAACAACACCGCCGAGAAGATAGCCCAGCGCACTTCCGACGGGGATCGCTGCATAAAACAGCGACATCATCCGGCCCCGTTTTTCGACGGAATAGAGGTCCGAGATGATCGTCGGTGCCGTGGGAGCGTAGGCTGCTTCGCCAATGCCCACAAACATCCGCGTGAAAAGCAGGACGCCGATTGATCCCGCCAACCCGCTCAAGCCACTGGCAACGCTCCATAAGACAACACCAATACTGACAATCAACCAGCGACGATAACGGTCCGACAACCATCCGAATATCGGCGCGGTTAGCATGTAGCTAACGAGACAGGCTGGCATCAACCAACCAATCTGTTCGTCACTGGCGGAAAACTCTTCTTTGATTTGAAGCGTTAGGCCCGCGACCACTTGCCGATCAATATAATTGAACAGATTGATCGCAATCAGCAAACTGACCGACCAACGGGCGAACGACCTTGAGGCGGGAGAATCGTTCGAGGGAGATGGGTTCACGGGATTCGCCAACGAGCGGGAAACGGGGCGTCAATCGGTTGTGAGAACTTGGCTATTTCGTGTCGGGCAACGTTGCTTCCGACTATTTCACTTCGGGCGACGGAGCCACGAGTTTTTCCAACAGCCCCGCCCAAATTTTATAGCCCTCGTCATTCATGTGTAGTTGATCGTCACGAAAGATTTCCGGGCGCGGTTTGCCTTCGGACGTGAGCATCGCCGGTACAACGTCAATGAACGTGACGTTTTTCTGCCCAACGGCGTTGTCCTGAATCAGTTTGTTGGCCACCTTTTGCTTGTCGATCAGCTTTTCACGTTTGACGCTTGGCTTGATCGACAACAGGATGATTGGAACCTCCCGCATGTCAGCACGCACTGCTTCGACGAACGCTTGCACGTCCTTGGCGACCTGCTCTGGCGACTTGCCCGATCCGAGATCGTTGTCGCCTGAATAGAACACGACCATTCGCGGCTTGTAAGCTGTGACAATTCGCTTGGCGTAGAAAACGGCGTCGGACGTTTGCGAACCGCCAAAACCACGATTGAGGGCGTCTAGTTTGGGAAACGACTTTTTCAAATCCCACAGGCGAACGCTCGAACTTCCGACGAACACGACCTGTCCCGGCTGCGGAGGATGCTCTTTGTCCTTGGCCTCGAAAGCCTGAATATCCTTCTCAAATATGTTTTCTTTGCCTTCGTTTTTACTTTCGCTTGCCGGTGCCACTTTCGGCGTGTCAACCTTTGGTTCGTCAGCGAACGACCAACCGGTAAGTGCTAACATCACTATGACACAGCTTGATTGAATGAGTCGAGAAATTGGAATCATGGGTCATACAGCGAGAAGAAAGGCCATCCCCAGGCGTATTAGAACATGTCGGGGGCGATGTGTCCAGAATATCGGACGGGAAAAACCCGGTCGTGGACGACCGGGCTAGGCGATTTATCGGCCGTGGCCGACTGAACTAAGCGATTTAGCACGTCGAAGCACCGGCTCAATCCCACCACCAGACGTCCCGTTTTTGATTCGTGCGGGCGGCCGACATCTTGATCGCCGAGACGACGTTCTTCGGTTCGAGTTCAATCGCGCTGGGCTGAACCATTTTCGTCGGATTGACTTGCACGCCGCCGCTGACGACCGCCACAATTTGCGTTTGGCGAATGACCCGATGGTTGATGACCGAGGCGACGTTTTTCGGCGCGTTGCTCACCGGAACGTGATACTGTGCTTCGTCGAGGAAACAGCCGCCGTGCCAATCGGCGCGATCAGCGATCCCTTCTGCTTTTAGCAAAGCGGAAACGACCGCTAGGTCAAAAATGTTTTGTAAGTCAGCGTAGACGGGATATTTCTTGGCCAGTTCCGAAAAATGCTTCGTGAAGTTCTCCGCAAAAAGTCGGTTGAGCGGTTCGGACTCACCCGTTGCCACCCGCTGTCCTTGACCATTGAGAAATTCGTTTTCACTTTGAACCTGTACCGCTTGGCCGCGCAGTTCAAAGGCGTCATGACTGGTGTTAGCACGGATCGCGTCGTAGTTCAGTGTAAACCACCAACGAATCAAATCGAGCGTCGGCGGGAGGTTTCCTTTATCCGCAGGAATCGAAGCCAAATAATTCGGCACGCCCGGCACGCTTTCCTCCAAACCCAAACCGACCAGTTTCATGCGATAGTCGGCCTCGACGAGCAAACGTCCTGCTCGCGTGCGAGAGTCAATGCCGAAGACTCGCACGTCTTGCTGGCCGACTTTCTCGGCCAATTGCTTCAACCAACTTTCACGTTGCCCCGGCTTGAGGGGCGTTTTCGACGACTCGGTGGCGAACGCCTGGGCATTTTGCAAACCCTCTTTAGTCGGGTCAATCGAGCAGCCAAATTCCGGATCGCGATCTTTCCATTCGTGCCGCAACACGACAATCAGGTCGTTGAGTTGAACCACTGGATGACCCGTCGCCGTATTGAAGGGCCGATTTTCCGCGTCACGTTGCCAGTCGCCCGCCGGTCCGGCCACGATAATCTCATGCGTTTCCGGATAAACGAGCAAATACTTGATCCGCTGTAATCCAGCCAGGAATTCCATTTCTTCTGGTAGGGATTCGCCTGCCGCCGTGCGCCGCTGAACTTCTCGCTCAAGCGCGGTGAGCGAAACTTTTCGCAACGCTGAAGTCTTCCTCACGTCACTCGTTTTCGTTGGATCGCGGTTGGCAGTATTGGCAATATCACGACGGGCACCATTTTTCAAATCGTCGAGTCCAAAGTGATCTTCCCTCACCGTTTTCTTCAAGAGGCCCGCCGCATCGACGTAGACGCCCCCTGCAAAGCCTTTAACGGAACCTGGTCCGCCGACGGTGTCCCAACTGGGTGGTCGAACGGTCGAGGTAATAAGGTCAATCAGACTTTCAAAATCGGCTTGGCTGCCACCACCCTGGGCATTGGAAGTGGGACGACGGGGCAAACCGTTCAAGTCTTTATAGGTTTGAGCACGCAGCGTTTCGTTTTCAATTTCAGAAACAGTGACGAAGGCGGAACTTCGACCACCCGACCGAAATTGTTGAAATGCGATCCAGGCCAATTGCGAATCTCGCTCGGCAAGGGTTGAGAGTTTTTGAGCAGCTTGAATCGCCGGTGCGTACTCACCGGCATCCGCGTACTCGCGAATTTGGGCTACAGCGTCCTGTGGTTTTGGTTGGGTTGCACCCGCCGAGTCGAAGGTTTGAGCGAACTCGCCGATTCCAAGTGTAAGCGTGATTGCCAAATATGTGGCGCGCGCGTCCCAAATGCGATTGTCCATAATAGGTCCGATCTCTGTTTCCGTGATACGGCGATGAAAAGCTGCCCAGATATGCTTCTGTAACGTCCCACACTTGACCGCCCGGCGTCAAGTAAAAAAGCGAGCGTGCCCGAAAAGGGGCGATTTTCGGCGAGAAATCTCTCTCCCTCATGTCCAGCACAAGGATACTATAGTCCAAGACGCGCCAGCCGCTCTGATTTTTGCGTTAAATTCCTCATCTCTTTTCGTAAGCCTTCGTAGTTGTGTATAGACGACAGGTCAGAAAGGCGCACGATACCGACGCAACTGCTGGCTGTTTTTCGGGATTCTACGGGTTAGAATGCTTGAGACTGGCGGCACGTTATTCTTCATATCCCACACGAGAGCAGCACATGTCCTTTTTCGTATTCCGCCCGCTTGATTTTCAAAGAAACCTTCGTTGCCGATTGAACCGGTTGAATAGGGTCACCCGTTTCGAGATGGTCGTTATTCTAATCTCGTTCGCATCGACAAAGTCCGTCGTTGCGGCAGATACGACGCCCACTGCAATACCCACCGCAAATGCCGACCCCGTGGCAAGCACGCCCGTCAACACGGTCCCTGCCGAATATGATGCAAAACTGGCCGAGCAGCTTTTGGCGGAAGCAAATTCAGACGGCGACGTTCGGCGGGGACTTGACGTTTTTTGCTCGGCGAAATTTGCCTGCCTCACGTGTCACGCCGCAGGCAAACTTGGCGGTCTCGTTGGCCCACCGCTGACCGATATTGCTCGTAGGGCGAAACCGGCGGAGATCGTCGAGTCGGTCCTGTGGCCACGCAAGCAAGTCAAGCCGGAGTTTTCCGCGTGGCGATTTCAATTGAGCGACGGTCGCTCGCTCCAAGGTTACATTCGCGGAGAGACGGCGGAGAAAATCGAACTCCTCGATCCAACTACGCAAAAAAAAATGTCGCTGGTCAAAGCCGACATCGAACAGCGGCGAGAGGTGGGAACGCTGATGCCCGACGGTTTGGCCTCCGCTATGACGCCCGTCCAGCGGCGGGATGTGATTCGCTTTTTGTTGGAGTTGGGCCGCACGCCGGGGCTAGAAGATCGCGTTCGCCCACAGACATTTCTCGGCAAGTTCACTTACAACCGTGATCCACTGGTGCCCACCGATTGGCCGTCCTGGCAGGTGCCAATCAATCGCGACCGCGTGTACAACTATTACACCAAGTCGGCCCTGCATTTTCGTGATGAAGAAAATCGACCTCATCTTACGCCGTCGCATCCCGAGTTGGACGGCGGTAAGTATGGCCATTGGGGCAATCAAACCGAGGATTTTTGGAAGAATGACGACTGGACGAAGATGGACCTGGGTAATTTGTTGTGCGGCGTCTTTCGCGGAGCGAACGGGGTCGTCGTGCCGAAAGGAGTTTGCATCCGGCTCGGCGGGCAGGGAGAATTATCCGCCTGCTTCGATCCGGAAACGCTGACTTACGACGCTGTCTGGCAAAAGGGATTCCTAAAAATGTCGGATGTCCGACATGGCTTGATGCACGGCCCCGCCATGTCGGGTGACCCGCTCCCGCGTCCCGAAGGAAAGAAACCCGACAAGCCCTTCGTCTATCACGGTTTTTATCGCAGCGGAAATCGAATCGCGTTTGCGTATCAACTCGACGGTGTCGAAATGCTCGACACCCCCTGGGTCAAAGAGGGCAAGTTCGAGCGAACCGTGCTGCCGGTCGCCGAACATCCGCTCCGTGAAATCATGCACGGCGGCAAGGCTCAATGGCCACAAGATTTTCCCACCAAAGCAACACTCGGAACAAGCTCGCCAAAACTTCTGTCGGGACAACCCTATACCATCGACACCATCGAACTCCCCACGAAGAACCCGTGGAATTCTCTGATGTTCTTGGCGGGTCACGATTTCATGCCGGACGGTTCGGCCTTTGTCTGTACGGTGCAGGGCGACGTGTGGCATGTGACCGGCTTAAAGGACGACCTGAAGGATGTTCATTGGCGGCGATATGCGTCCGGTCTGCATCAGGCGTTGGGACTGAAAATCGCCGACGGCAAAGTCTACGTTCTCGGTCGCGATCAGATCACCTGTTTGCATGATCTCAACGGCGATGGAGAAGCCGACTTCTACGAGTGCTTCTCGAACAAAATGGTCACTTCGCCCGGCGGGCATGATTATACGACCGGTCTCGAGCGAGATCGCGACGGACGGTTCTACACCGCGTCGGGCAAACAGGGTTTGATTCGCATTTCGGCCGATGGACAAACCGTCGAGGTGTTGGCGAACGGCTTTCGCAATCCTGACGGGCTAGGTTTGCTCGCCGATGGTTCGATCACCGTTCCCTGTAGTGAAGGAGATTGGACGCCTGCGTCGATGGTCTGTCTCGTAAAACCGGCGTCGTCGAATTTAGCGGCCGGAACCGTTCCGCCGCATTACGGGCACGGCGGTCCGAAAAATGGCAAACCGCCCGAGCTACCGTTCGTGTATCTTCCCCGTGGGTTGGACAACAGTTGTGGCGGACAAGTCGAGGTGCCCGATGATCGCTGGGGACCATTCAAAGGACAGTTGATTCATTTTTCATACGGGACGGGAAGTCACTTCTTGTTGCTGAAGGATGAAGTCGCCGGTCAATTGCAAGGGGCCGTCGTGCCTCTTGTCGGTGAGTTTCGCTCTGGATCGCATCGCGGCCGATTTCATCCGCTGGACGGTCAGTTGTACGTGAGCGGGATGGGCGGTTGGGGGCATTACACGCCCGATGACGGCTGCTTTCATCGCGTAAGATATACGGGCATGGCGGCTCAATTTCCTTCTGCGTTTCACGTTCACGAGAATGGGGTCGTCGTCAAGTTCTTGCAGAATGTCGATCCCAAAAAATTGGCCGACGTGCGAAAGCAGTTCGCCGAAGCGTGGAACTATCGCTATAGTCCTGGATATGGTTCGCCCGAGTTGGCGACGACCCACTTTGGCATTGCGGGACATGACGTCTTGGAGATTTCGGCCGTTCATCAAATCGACGAGAAATCGGTGTTTGTGGAACTTCCCGACTTGCAACCAGTCAATCAATTGCATTTGTTGTTGGAGGTCGATGGAGGCAAACCGCAAGAGTTGTTTATCACGGCCCATCGCCTGGACAAGCCCTTTACGTCGTTCAAGGGTTATAAGCCGATGGCGAAACTGATTGCCGCCCATCCCATCGAAACCGATCTAAAGATGTTGGGCAAACGACTCGACAACCCGTTTGCGAAAAAGCGGCCGACGACCGAGACCTTAAACATTTCTGCGGCGCAAAATCTGGGATACTCGACTCCTACGATCAAGGCCAACGCTGGCACAACCGTTGCCTTGACGCTGAAAAACCCCGACGTGGTTCCGCACAATTGGGTACTTATCAAGCCGGGTCAGTTGACGAAAATCGGCGACCTGTCCAATAAGTTAATCGCCGATCCCGAGGCAGTCTTTCGGCATTACGTTCCCGCCTCGGAAGACGTGATGGCCTATACCGACATGGTTTCGCCGGGCGAAAGTTTTACGATCTACTTTGACGTTCCCAAAGAAAAAGGGCGATATCCCTTTCTCTGTACTTTCCCCGGCCACTGGATGGCGATGAACGGGGAATTAGTGGTGGAATAACTTTCGTCCCATTTGTTTCGCCCCATTTTGCCAACTCCTATCGTTATCAATTTGTAACTTTTTGCGGTGACTATTTTTCGCCTAAAGGGCTTTGGGAACATGTTCACAGGATTTTCCACCGCTTGGCAATCGGAAATCGAGCCTTTGCGAGCTTTGCGCCTTCGCGTGAGACTTTGTCGCTTCGCTGAGAGGAAAAACATCTCATTCAAAATCGCAAAGATCGCGACGAGTACCAAAATACTACCCGAATCGGCTCGGCCAATAATTGAGGGAGACAAGACGATTGCTCGACGGATCGCCGGGCAATCCATTCGCAGTGGAGGTGGGCAATTTGTTAGCCGGTCCGCTTAGGGTCGGCGCATAAATAACCGTGGGAATCATCTTGGTGCTTACGATTCGTCGCATCGTAAGTCCGTTCACGGACTTTTCCGCCGCAGGCGGTATTAGGCCCATGCTTTAGCATGGGTCGCATACGATACCAACCGATTTCCTCCTTGTCCTAAATTCCCCCACCCGCAGGCGGCGGGTGGGGAATCGTGGTGGTTCACACGGAATGAATCCAGGCTAAAGCAAGGGTTCCGTACAAACAAAATCACTTTTTGCATGGTGCTGCTCCAACCGATGTATAGATATTTACCTTGGAAAAACGAGACTTGAGGTTTTGCAATTCGTCGTAATCGCATTCAGTAGGCGTTAAGTCGATTGTTTCAATATTTGGAAGCTCAAGAAGCCGACACGCAGCGTGAAAAGTTATACCGGTATTTGCAACCGAGACGACCTTAAGTGTTTTAATCTGAAGTATTCGATCCACCGTGTCGTCAGTTAATTTCGTATTGTCGACGTAGAGGGACGTGAGTGGGCAAGCTGCGAGAAGATTCAATGTGCTTCCCGTAATCTCTGTTCCAGAAGCCACCAGTGTGCAAAGCTGCGGCAACGAACTCAAAACAGAAATGGCTCGGTCAGTGATTTTGGTGTTTCCTAACGAAAGGCTATCCAATTTGCGTAAGCTTGATAGCTCGTCAATTCCAGCATCGGTGATCAGTGTGTTGTCCAGGCCGAAGTCACGTAGGTTCGCTAATTGACGAAGTTGTTTTAGGTGGCCATCATTGATATTTGCTCCATCCAGTGAAATCATGTCGATCGACACCATTTCACTCAGCGCGACGACACCTTCATCGGAAAACTTTGCTTCAGTCCACAAAACCGACTTAAGCCGCTTCCAGCCGTGAAGGTGGGAAAATCCCGTAC
>JAYUFG010000049.1:0-2782 GCA_043738845.1 Planctomycetaceae bacterium | reverse complement strand
TCGCGGCGATGCAGTTACGTTCAATTACCATGCTCAGACCCGCATGGACGAGGACTTGCACCTCGCCGATTCAACACACTCACAAGCGCACTAGCCGCACACGCTGCGCGCCGGCACCTGCTCAACGAGGAGCGTTTGCAGAAACGACGAGTGATCGTGGAAGAACATTTGCAACAGCTTGGCGCAGGAAAACCGGCTGCCGAAGGGCCCGGCTGGTTGGCGCGGACTACCGTGGGACTCCGCTGGCAACGGCGGCGTTACCAGCGGGCCGCCGAGATTTTGCGGGGACGTCAGGCGGCGAACGCGCAACGAACGTCGAAACGCAAGCCGACCGAGAAGATTCTTGTGAGCGGGACGGACCCCGAGGCCATCCTGGCTCGGGACAAATGGAATGTGTTTCGCCCCCTCTATGTCCCGCAACTGTTGCGAGACCTGGATTCGCCGCTGATCTTCGCGTACGACGTGCTGACGCAAAATAACGACAACGGGGTCGTGGAGCCGATGGTGGAGCAGATGGCGGACCGCCTGGGCCGCAAGCCGAAGGAGCTCTTCGTCGATTCGGGCTACGTCTCCTTGCGGCACTTGGAGTTTTGCGAGCAGGCTCACATCACCGTGTATGGCCCCTATCAAGAACACGACTTTAGCGCGGCCCTCGGAAAAAAGAAACAAACCAACCACCGGACGGAACTTCCCAAGAGTGCCTTTCGCTGGTTGCCGGAAGAACAGACCTACCAGTGCCCCGAGGGACACCGCTTAAAGTTCCAGAAAAAAACGGTACAACGGCGGATTGACCACTCGGTCCGGGTGACGCTCTATGTCTGCCCGGCGGAACATTGTCTGTCGTGTCCGCGGCAGACCGCCTGCACGAAGACCCCTCAGAAGGGACGAACCGTCAGCCGCATGGAACGCGAAGAATTGTTGGACGCTCTCCGCGAACGCATGAGTACCGACGAAGCCAAACGGCTCTACAAACGGCGCAGTCAAACGGTCGAGCTGAGTTACGCCGACTTCAAAGAGCATCGCGGGTTGCGGCGCTTCCACGGCAGGGGCTTGCCACGCGCCAGGACGGAGGTCGGGACACTGGTACTCGCCCGCAACCTGATGACGGTCGAAACGCATCGCCGAGCCACGCGCGACGGACCTTCCAACGCCAATTCCTCGCAGACTACCGCAGCCGCCTAGAAAATGAGACGATCTGTTCACGGGGCTTCTCGCTGCAACGGCTTGAGCCGCATTGTGTTGCCGGTTCATCGCCATGACCCCGTTCACCGTCCGCCAGTGTAACTGCGAACGTAGTGAAACTGCGTTTCCTTCGCCGGACTGACCATCAACAAGCGAAACTCAGTTGTCTCTCGTGCCTCCCGATTTTTCTGGTTTTGATCGATTTGCAAAATCGATTCCGCCGCTAATGAAAGATACAGTTCTACGTCGGGATCACCATCCAACTGGACAAAACCAACCACGTGCGTCTCAAGGGGGCCGTCTTTCGGATCCTTGTTGACTTTCCAGGTTTTCTCCTCGATCATCCGCCAACGGACACCTTTTTTGGCGTCGTCGGTTAGGATCAATCGCGGCTTAGTCTTCGCGTCGGCGACCGAAAGATAGGTGGGGACATTTTTCCAATCGTTTTCTGCCTCTCCGTAGATCAGTTGCGCGACGCCCTTCGGACCATCTTCGGTTCGGTGTCCAAAAAAAGTGAGTTCGCCACCCCCGTTTCCATGATCCATAAGTCGTGGACCATTCCAGCCCTTCGGCTCAATGTCCGGGCGTTTGCATAACTCGACAAATGCAACTCCCAGTTTTGTATTTAGTAGCGGGTGAGGAGTCCCAACACGTTTCGGATTGGTCTCTTCCTTATTCCAAACATATAACTCTTCTTCCCAGTACTTTCCACCGGAACCACGCTTCCACCACGGGAGTTCCTGGGGCGGTCCCAACACCGGCGGCACAGCTGGCTTCGGTTCGATTTTCACCTGCGGTGTTTCACGCACCGGCAGCACCACCAACACCGTATCTGCGGCCAAAAGATCTAAGAAGGTTTCATTGGGCCAATCGCCGAAATTGGGATTCTCCCAAAACACGACTCGGCGGGACTGCTTGAGTAACCCTTCGCTCGTTTTCTGGTCGAGCTTTTCACCATTGCGATAAACCTGGAACTTACCCGCCGGGCGATTCTCGACTTCTGGTTTCAGTTCGTAGCCGTGAGTCTTGTACTCGTAGGTTCCCCACTCACGCTTCTCATTTTCATCTCCCGTACTGGGCGAAAATTTCTGAACCGTGTGAGGGTGCCAAACCGCAGTCGTGTCGAGGTAACGAATTTCCACCCCGCCTTTGTCATCGAGAACCGCAATTCCAAACCGGGGCGGCACCTCTTTCGGCATTTCCGTAATCCGCACTCCTTGTTCGACGGTCAACGTCATTCCTAAAACGATACAGAGAATACTGGTCATCGCGATTCCTCCTCTAGATTTAACGGCTGTTTCATCAGTGCAAAACGCCCTCTCTCATTTCGGCGATCTCGGGGGCAAATCGGTTCTCCTAAATTTGTATCACCAAACACGTTCACTCGCAACAAATTTGCAAACTGCGGATGATCCGCGTCTCCGTCGAGACGGCGATCATCAATCTCAAACGACTCCGCCACGAATGGCATCAGGTTAAGCCGAACTTGTTACGCGGTCGGGGTTAAGTGATGCTAGCATGGTCGCGTGTGCGGCGGGATTGCTAGCGGTGCTAGCGATATTTATCAATAGCGCGCCTCCGGTAAAAAGCAGGGTGTGTT
>JAYUFG010000048.1:0-2789 GCA_043738845.1 Planctomycetaceae bacterium | reverse complement strand
TCTCACGCAAAGGCGCAAAGCTCGCGAAGGTTAAATTCATTCCAAGGGATCGATTTCTGATAGCGAGACGGACTCCCGACCCCTTTAACGCAACTCCTCGCCCGTTTTGCATTTTGCGTTCTGACTTCTGCGTTTTATGACTTCCTCTCCAGTGGCAACTTCAGCGTGAAGCTGGTCCCTTTGCCGACGGAGCTTTCGACACGAATGCGCCCTTGATGGGCTTCGATAATGTCGCGGCACATCGAGAGACCTAAGCCGGTGCCACCCTTGCCACTTTCGTCAGGGCCATTCTTGGTCGTGAAGAACGGCTCGAAAATCTTTCGCAATTTATCCGGGGCAATTCCACAACCGGAATCGCGAACGATCAGGTCGACCATTTGATTCGCTGGATCAGGAGCGAGCTTGATCAAGATCGTCCCACCGCTGGGCATCGCTTGCCGCGCGTTCACCAGCAGATTGATGAGGACTTGCTGAATCTGATTACCATTGGCGGGGACGAGCGGGACTGGCTCTACGCGGCGATCCACCGACACGCGATACTTCATCAATTCACGCTCGAGTAAGACCATCGCGTCGTCGATGATGCGATTCAAATCGGTCGGTTCAAATCCGCCGGAGCGATTGCGGGCGAACCCCAAAATCCCGGTCGTGATCTTCGCCGCGCGATTTCCTGCGGCCAGAATTTTATCGAAGGCCTTGTCGCGGGTCGGCACGTCTTTGTGACGCATTCCCAGCTTGGCATAATTGATGATCGTCGTTAGTACGTTGTTGAATTCGTGCGTCGTCGTGCTGACGAGTTCGCCGAGCGCGGTCAGCCGCTGGGCGTGCGCCAACTGCTCGCGGAGCGCGATGACCTGTTGTTCCAACGCCGTTTGTTCATCTGATCCGACGGTCGCCATTGCTAATTTCCCTTTGCCAGCGAATCTAAAGTACATGCTGTGTTCGCGCCGCAAATTTTGGGCAAAATGCCGAGGCTCTTTAGCTTTCGCCCCGGTTGCCAATCCGCTGTCTTGCCCGATGCTCGCGTCTTAACTCAAATTCCGATAGAGACTTACACGCTTGTTCTTATCGTCCGGTCGCCGTTGGCGACTGTAACGCAAGAGGGTATAATCGACGTCATGTTCGGTGATGGCTGTTTTTCGCCGTTATGGTGTAATTTGCGGTGTTATCGTGGGATTTGCGGTGGCTTGGAAGCCGCCGACAGGGATGTTCGCGTAAACCGGAGAAGCTAGGATGCACACGGTCGAGTTGTTGGACGAAGCGATCAAGGCTGCGGGCAAGGCGGGAATTCAGGTTCGTGAGGATGGCCATTCGGGCGACGGCGGGTTTTGCGAACTTCGCGGTCAGATGATCTTAATCCTCAACCCGGCCCATAGCCCTCTCGAACGTCTATCCCACGCCCTCGAAGCCCTGCACCGTGCCAACCAGAAAAACCCCCCACTCACCCTGACTCCCACACTTCGTCGCTTACTGGAAAAACACACAAACTAAATACATAGTGTCCCGAATTAACTTCCGTATTTGATTTTTGATGCGTCCGGTTAATGTGACGCTATCCTCTCACTCCGCGTCGCGGCTAACCGACTATTGCGATAACGGGAAGTTAATTCCGGCCGAATCCTAAACTGTACTGTTCACTGTTTCGCATTCATCATTCATCGCTCATTACTTCCTCCCATGCTCCACGTCTCCGCCGTCACTCGCCCCGACCTTCCCACGCTCGAAATGCCGGAGCGATTTCGGACCGACGTCGCGTACTTCATGACTCCCTCCGGCGAGCCGGGCGTGCCGCCACTGCCACGAGGCGAGTATTGGATACGATTGGTCGATGCGGGTCGTTGGCTCAGCGAAGGGGGAATTCGCGTGATCTCGCCCTTGGATAGTCAAAAACAATCCGAGATTGAATTGAGCGAAGAGCAAGAGATGTTTCTCGAATGGCTCGTCCATCACGCCATCGAACACGTTCGCATTTCGTAAGTTGAATCTGCGGCGATACATGCCCGGTTTTCGGAAGGACTTGAGATGATTCGTTTTCAATGCCCAGCCTGCGACGAAACGATCAAGGCGGTTGAGATGCTGGCGGGCAAGACGGTCCGCTGTCCGAAATGTCGGGCGACGGTGCAAGTTCCCGCTGTTTCCACACCGACAGGCCCTGCCCCGGTCTCCTCACTGGGGAGCGACGAAAAAACGTCGGGACCAAAGCTATCCGACTTTGCCCCACCGACCATCGTTCGACCGACGACGACGGACGATGAGGACGAATTCCAACTGAAACCCTTGGCTCCGCCGCCGCTGAGAAAACCGACGACGTTGCCAGCAGGTTTGTTGCCAGCGAATGACACGCGAAAATTTTCGCTGGACGAACTGGAAATCGAATCTTTGACCGATCCGAAGATGGGACCGCCGCCGTTTCCTTCGCCGAAGCCGCCTCTTTCTTCACAGCCGCCTGCTCCGCCGGTTGAACATTCTCCGGTCCCGGCTTTTCAACCGACCGTACCACTGGCTCCACTCGCTGCTGAATTGATGGCTGATGAAGATGACGAATATCAATTGAAGCCCCTACCACCGCCGGTCCCGAAACTTCCGCCGCCGAGAAAACCACCCCCAATTCCGCCGGATGCGAGATGAACTCGGCTGCCCCACGACAATTGCCCGCTCTGCGGCTAAGCATCGCTGACAAAGAGGGGACATTTATTGTCTCCACGATGGGTCTAAAACCCTCGCCTTCAGGCGAATCCTTTAGGTTCTTCGTTTAGGTTGGTATACTCGCCGGTTATGGAACATTACCG
>JAYUFG010000047.1:0-7361 GCA_043738845.1 Planctomycetaceae bacterium | reverse complement strand
GGCTACCATAGGTGGTGCCGTTGTTGCCCGCCTCTCACCGAAAAGTCCCACCATTGCCCATTGCGAAAGGAGCCATCATGCTCGCGCGACGGAATATCGTTGTTTGTTGGTTGTGTGCCTTATTTGCGTTGGCGTTCAGCTTGACCATTGTTCCCGGCTGCGGTTCCAAGGCCGATCCGCCCGTCAACAACCAGGCGGCCATTCATCCCGACGACCGACCGGGGACGAAGGCCGTTGCGCCGGAAACGGTGTCACCGGAGCCGGTGCAGTTTGACGAGGACGCTTTCAAGGCGGATCCGTACAAAATGCCCGATGGCAACAATGCGACGTTGTTGTATTACATTAAAAAACTGAACATGAATTTTCGGCAGGCAAGTTCCGAGCAAGAGCATGACGCGGAACTCTTGAAAAAGGCACCCGTGATTTTGGAGGTGGCGGAAAAAGTTCTCGCCGCGCATCCGACGCCGGAACAACGCCGCGACGCGACGATTGCCAAACTTGAGAACCTGGAAGTTATGGCCACGAAGCCTCTGGTCGAAGAGGATCGGCGAAGTGCCCAGGTGGCCCTGACGAAAACCGCCCACGCCTTGACGAGCGATTCGGATGAGATGGTCTCGCAATGGGCACGCCGCAAATTGATCCGAATGCAAATCGACGAAGTCGTCGCCGCCCAGGGGGCGAATGCCGACGAGTTGATTACGTCGCTGCAAGGGCTGCTCGCCGGGAAATATCTGGGCAGCATCGAGTTTAATCTGGCGAAAGAGATTGCCGGGAAACTCGAAAGTCTCGATCAGACGGGTCCGGCCTTGGCCGCCTACAACGCATTGGGAAATTCGTTTGGTGGCGAAGGGATGCCCCGGCCGATTGTTGACGAAACAAAGAGTCGCGTCGAGTCCGCCGAGCGGCGATTGGCTATCATTGGCAAGCCGCTAGAAATCGCCGGAACCTTGATCGACGAAACGCAGTTTCAATGGTCCGACTATCGGGGCAAGATCGTACTGATCGACTTTTGGGCAACCAATTGTGGGCGGTGCGTCGAGGAATTGCCCAACGTCAAGGCCAACTACGAAAAGTATCACGACAAAGGTTTTGAAGTCGTCGGCATTAGTCTCGACGATGAAAAGGCCCACGTCACGGCCCTGCTGAAGGAACAAAACATTCCCTGGAAATGTCTGTTCAGCCATGACAAGTCACATACCGGTTGGGAGCATCCTTTGGCCACGAAGTACGGAATTTTTTCGTTGCCGGTCGTGCTGCTGGTCAATCAACAGGGCAACGTCGTCACGATGAATGCTCGCGGCGAACGACTGGGCGAGCTGTTGGCAAAAATGCTCGATGGTGAAACGGCTCCGCCGCCGCCGAAGTTGCCGGCCGAGACGTCGAAAACAGAAACGCCGAAGGTCGATCCTTCCCAACAGGTCGAAGATAAAACCAGTGCAATTCCGGCACCTGCCGCACCTGTTGTGACGAAAAAGTCTGACATACCGCCCGACGGCAAAAGCGACGCGGCCACTACGAAAACAGAGGCTGGCAAAACCGAGGCTGCGAAAAATGAGCCTGGAAAAAAAGAGACGGAAAAGAAAGCTAAGCTGGCTGACGATGCCAAGAGCGAAGAGCCAGCGGTGGATGACGAATCCAAGCTTTCAGGAAATCCGTATCTTCCCGGCAAGAAAACTTCGCTGGCCGATCTGATTGAACTCCTGGGACAGATGCGGGAAAAATCGGCGGCGATCAAAAAGCGGGCCGGTTTTCAAGAAGCGTTGGTCGAAGTGACCAATCGTGTGTTGGCGTCTGACTCCGACATCAAGGCCAAGACCTTGGCAACGTTAGCCAAGCTCGAAGCGTTGCACGCAATGTCGCTTGACAACGACAAATCGGCCGATGAACAAATTCACGCGACACTCGCGACCGCCAAGGACAACAAGGACGCCGAATTGACTCGCGAGGTGTTGTTCCAATCGCTCGAACAGCGCACGATGGAGTCTGACGACCTGAAGCAGGAGCAACTCGTGCCGTTCCTCGACGAGATCGAAAAGTATTTCGGCAAGGAGCCACCGATCACGCGACAGTCGCGATTAGCGTCGGGCACGGTCCACCTAATCAACCGGATCGAGGACAACAAGGTCGCCAAGAAACAGATGATCCGTTTCGCCCCGATCTTTCGCAAGAGCAAAGACCAAGACCTCGTTCGTTACGGCCGCAAATTGGCGGAAGCGTCCGGGACCGAAGAAGCCGATGCGAAGGAATGAATTTTTGTGGCAACTTGCACGGCGTTTTAATGGAAAAACGCTACGTCCCCCGGCCGAAACAGGCTAGGCACATGTCATCGCTTTGCGACCTCGTTCCAACGAATTTGCGAACGTCGTCGAGAATTTGTTTCCCCAACGCTCCGACACTTACCGCATCGGCCGCCAGTTGCTGCTCCAAGCGTTCCAGTCCGTACAGTTCATTCGTGATGTTCATGGCCTCGCTAATTCCGTCGGTGAATAGCGTCACAAAATCGCCGGGTTGAAGTGAAAACGACATCTGCTCGTAGTCAAAACCATCGGCCACGCCGAGGGGCAATCCGGTAATCTCGTCACCAATTGCGACAACCGAATTCGGCCCCCTCCGCAGCAAAGGGGCCATGTGGCCCGCATTCACCAGCGTTAGTTCATGCTTGATCGGGTCAAGAACCGCCAAGACGAACGTGACAAAACGGTCTTCCCAACCGCTGTGACAAAAATTCGTGTTGATCCTGCGCACTGCCTCGGCGGGCGTCGGCTCGCTGACCAGGGCATAACGGACTTCGGAAGAGAGTCGCGCCATTAGCAAGGCCGCAGAAATCCCCTTGCCCGAAACGTCCGCCAACACCACACCAATCCGCCCGCCACTCAAGCGAATGTAATCGTAAAAATCTCCGCCAACTTGATTCGCCGGAAGATAGTAATCAAAAAAGTGATAGCCTTCGATCCGCGGTGGAGCCGACGGGAGCAAGCCCTGTTGCACCTTATGAGCCAGCTTCAATTCGTTTTCAATCGACTGTTGTTTGAGGGCAATCTCGTGCAGTTGAGCATTTTCCAGGGCAAACGCCGCCTGATTCGCCACACCAACCAAAACGTCGAGGTCGTCCTCAGTGAAGCGTTGACGTTGGTCCGTCGTGTCGACCTGAATCACGCCCAGGGCTTTGTCCTCGCTATTGACCATCGGGGCACACATCATCGAGCGAATACGAAAGTCGGCAATACTTTGGCTCATGTCAAAGCGAGTGTCGTTCGCCGCGTCGGCTGAAAGTATCGCCTGCTTCGAATTCAGCACGGTTTGCACAATCGTTTTGCTAATCCGGGCTTGATCCTCTTTATCCGCGTGACGGTGCTTGACCGCTTTAGGGATCAACTTCCCATCCATCATTTTCAAAACGATAAAACCGCGATCAGCCTGTAAGAAAATTTTGAACAGACTATCGAGCAGTTTGGGCAGCAGTAGATCGACCGACAAAGCTCGGTTCATCCCGTGCGTGATTTCAAGCATCGCCCGAAGTTTCGCCTCTGGGTTCGCACTCAGACGGGAAAACGACAGACTGGAGGAAACATCGAGCTTGCCGAGGATTGCCTTTGGGTCGGGCGGATGAGGATCGTCCACCAGCAAGGGCGAAGCCCCGCCGCTAATCGTCAAGCCGGGAGCGGTCGAGTTTCCGCTCGCCTCTTTATCGAAATAGGTGAACGTCCAATCACAAATGATGACCCGATCTCCGTTCATCAATTTGTGCGGGCCTTGCAGCCGCTTGCCATTGACGACCGTACCGTGCCGGCTGTGCAGATCGTTGAGTACGAACTCCTGACCCGTGCGGATAATCTCGGCATGTTGGCGGCTAACCGCGCCCCCTTCGATCACAACATGACAATCGGGATGTCGTCCCAAAACGGAACGCTCGTCGTCTAGCGAAAACCGCTGGCCGGGATGAGTGCCTTGCACAAGTTGTAGAAAAGGGGAGGCCAACATAATTACCGAATGCAGACAGAAAATGGAAGAGTGATGAGTGTTGCGGAAAAGTACCCCGGCCCGTCGAGCCAATCTCCCGTTCGATGGGCGGATCCTGCTTCGATTGCGTGCTGGCGTTCGTTCACACGTCTTCCCTTGATTGTAGAGTTCCGCCGTCAGGTTGGTCAACCAGCGGGGATCGTCGCAACGACAATCCACGGAACGGGCCGACGATGGCCGCTTATTTCAATCCGGCGTCGGTCGCGATTTTCGCCCGGACCTCCGACAAGGGATAGTCAATTATGGGCAGATCAAGCCCCCGCAGTTCTTTGAGCCGACGAAAGCCCCGCGTGAGGAGTAATTCCCGTTCGCGAACATAGGCCGGATCAAGTTGTCGCTTGTCGAACGGCCCTTCGACGACCATCGGCGGAAAGTCATCATCAACGATGAACTGAGCCAAGGCCGGATTGCAAACGATATGACGCTCGGGCGACGTGTGTAAGACCTCGGGATCTAGCAGCCCGACGACATACCGCAAGTACAACTCGCTGTCGGTCAACTCAGCGACGTCTTCGCCACAAACGGCACAGAGATAACCTTGATCACACTTGGCCATAGGGTGTCCTGCCGAAATCAACTCTTTGATTGTTCACGCTCAATGACTTTTGGGCACGCTGGATTGGTAGCTCTTCAAAAACGAGATCGCCGCAGTCTTGTCGGTGAAGTTGCCCTTGATGGAGTCGCCGTTGTTGTATCGCACCTCAACTTCGAAGCGTATGACCGGCCGGTTATGACGCTTCTCATCATAGCTCGAAATGAAAGCAATCGCCTCATCGAGCGTTACCACTTCATGCAAAGCACCGTGCAGGGCCAGGATTAAGATGCGATCAATCTGTCGTGAAACGGCACTCGAAAGCGATTTCAGAAACTCATCCACCTGGGGCTGATTTGCCTGAAGTAAAAGTTTGGCAAGTCGCTTTCGCTTCGAACGATCAAGCGATTCGTAGTCGCGAACTTTTTTAACAAACACTTCGTCGGGCGTTTTCTCGTCGAAGTCCGCCTCAATTCCCAGGCGACTAAATGCGGAAACTACGGATGCGTAAGGAAAAAACAAAACCGTGAAACCCAACGACTTGAGTTGTGTGAGGGCACCCTGTGTAAATACGCCCGCGAGGATCGCACCCTTGAACGGTGCCGAGTTTTTGAATGTTTGGGCGAGTGGTTCGATGGCTCCTTGAATTTCCTGGACCTTGTTGCGTGAGTGTTTCGTGTATCGTCGCCACGCCGTTTCGATGAATGCGGCTGGGATCCCAATTTTGTCAGGTGTCCCTCCCCGTTCTAACACAAAGTCCAAATCATGCGAATTGCCATTGGCGTCCAACCATGTGCATTTTTGGCCGCGACGACAAGGCCGCTTACCATGCTTGTCCAAGTAGAGTTGATGCTCGCGCGCAAAGTCCTTCAATAGGGGCAGCACCGCCGCTTCTAAAACCTCGCCGATGATTTGTCCGAACCGATGTGCGGGCGACTCTGCCATATTTACCCCTCAATCCAGAGACGACCCTCTTGGAGCGGAACGCGGTGTTTGCGATTTTTCCATTTCACATTTCGCTCGCGGGTTTTCTCGAATCGCACAAACTTGAAACCGGCCGATTCGGCCAACGACGCGAACCAGGGGATCACTGGAACGTAAACACCATAGGGAGCGGAATCGCCAATCACAAAGCAGACGGTCGCACCGCGCTCGCAAACTCTTCGCAGGGACTTCCACACGTTCGCCATGTCGCGAAAGTAACAGGCGATCATTAGGTGATAGGTTTTCTTGCCACCCTTGGTTTTGCGGATTTCGCCCAACTGATGGCAGACGTCAGAAAGTTCTTCGCGAATCGGATCTAACTCGCTCGCCGCAAGCGTTTGCTCCAGATCAACGGCCCGCTCGGGAACGTGTTGCGAACAAGAGCGGACTAAATGGCGGCGAATTTTATCTTGAAGATCGCCCCAGCCTTCGATCTCCCGCATGAATGACATTTCAAAACGGGTCGCGTCGGCATAGTCGTAATTGTTCGGGTACGGTGGGGATGTGATGACGAGATTCGCAAAGTTCGAGGGAACGCCGCCGCAAGTACGGGCATCCGATTGGGTAAATGTCGCCTTTGTTCCGGCCATTTCGGAGCCAGGCTCCATGTCTCGCCGGAACAACTTCACACACTCGTCAAAGGCCGTGAACGCATCCTGCGGCGAGCGTTTTACTTTGCGGGGAAGAATGTATTGCCACTGCGCGGTGCCCGCCGTGGAAGTGCGACGAAGTATCGAAACCAAAGCCAACCACGCCAGCTTAGACGCGGGTGATTCGTCCTTGACTTCTTCATACGCCCTTCGTAACCGGTCGAGGTTGCTGAGTGTCGATTCATCGAAACATTTGTAAATCAAGGGCGGGTATCCCTGCGTGTCGGCTTGCAGACGTTTGGCGATTTTGCGAAGCTCACTGGCTTTTTCTGTAAACGCCGTGACGCTGGTCCGCCAAGCCAACTTAGCTTCTGCAATCCGCGCAACGAATGGGTGCGAGTCGATACCCCAACTCTCGACTCCTTGGCTTTCTGCCGCCAACAGCGTCGTGGCCGAACCAGCAAACGGATCGAAGACTCTTGCCGGTTCGTGAAGTTTGGAGTTTTGGATTAGTTGCTCCACCCAGCGGGCGGAAAATCCGGCACTGTACCGAAACCAGCGATGAACCGGCAGCGACATGTTGTTGACAAATGTCGAGGACGACTTGTCGCAAACCGCCGTCTCGACAGGATCGTCAGGAAACATTACGGTTTGAGTTTGTCGTGCCATACCGATTTTACACGTGGTTTACTCTGTGAATTTTATCTTTCGACGAATGCGATGTTGATCAGGGGGGGATTCTAGCAGAAATCGCCCCGTTGGTCATGCCACGCACTGATTTTGAGAATTCGGCGACCCGACAGCAATACCACGACATACCTACCCAAAACTGATCTTCAAACCCATCGCCTGCATTTGCAGTAGTGCCTCCGCATTGCCGCGGGCGTCATCGACTGGGTGGTGCGTATGCCTGGTTTTTCGCAGATGCTTGAAGTTCACAAACATATCGTGCTGCATCCCCTTGTACAACGAGCCGAGATTCGTCGAACTAAAACCGAATGGGTTCTGGCTAAGAAAATGATGAAAGTACCAGTTGATAAATTGCCAGTCGAAGCCGTTGTTGTCCGAGATGAACATCAGCCGACCTGGGCAGTGGTCCCGGAGCCATTCCTGAAAATTCGTCATCACCGTTTGGGGGTCGTCGAATTGCAGGCATTGTTCGCGAGTGAACCCACTCACGGCCAAGGCGTCGGGAATGAAGGCGTCGGAAATCGGTCGAAGCTGTCCATAAAACG
>JAYUFG010000046.1:0-7401 GCA_043738845.1 Planctomycetaceae bacterium | reverse complement strand
GCCATCCAGAAATCGCCGCTTCTCGACGTGGTTTCTCTTACCAACCCCTCAAACTACTGAAATTCATGGGTATCATGAAACACCGATTGGCCGTGGTGACCTGACGCAGCAAGGTTTCCAAACCGTACAGGAGAACGTACCCGTGCGCTCGATGGAGCGGATTGCGAGTTTGAAACGCGACAACCGACCTCAACCCTTGCTCGACAGTCTGTGGCAGTTGACGACCAATGGTGATCCACTTGAAAATCAGGCGGTCATACTCGATCCGGCTGGTTTTTGAATTCCAAAGTCCGGGGTAGAAATCATTGCCCCATAGTGTGACCACGGCATCGGTGGATGTGCGGTTCCTCGTGAAACTGGGAATCCGGTAATTACCGGGTTCGATTCCTCTTTCGAGCCGCACTTCCCGCCACAGGCAAATACTCTAAATTAAGCGTTCAGCAAGACTTGTTAAGTACGCCCGACAGGATTCGAACCTGTAACCCTCGGTTCCGAAGACCGATGCGCTATCCAGTTGCGCCACGGGCGCTTATGTCGTGAAACATAGCGTATTTGACACTTTTCGGGATTCGGCTAAAATGACAACTACAACCGTTACTACAACCGCTCTGCCCGAAAAGCCAAATGTATGTCCGCGCAGTCTACCAAAAAAGTTACCGGGAGAAAACCCACCAAGCCGTCGAAAGACTTCCCGCTGACGAAGCATAAATCGGGTAAATGGTGCAAGAAAGTGCGCGGTAAGATATGGTACTTCGGCAGAATCGACGATCCCCAAAGTGCTTTGGATGAATGGCTCCACGTTAAAGACGACCTATTGGCCGGAAGGAAACCTCGCCCGAAAAACGGTGACGGACTGACGGTCGCTGGTCTATGCAATCTGTTCCTGACTGCCAAGCAATTGTTACGCGATTCAAATGAGCTTTCGCCCAGAACTTGGCAGGAGTATTACGCGGCGTGCGAACTAGTCGTCGATACTTTCGGGAAAGGGCGACTAGTTGGTGATCTGAGATCGGAAGATTTCCAGCAGTTACGGGCAAAGATGACGAAGAAGTGGGGTCCGGTGCGCGTCGGCAATGTCGTGCAATACGTTCGGCTAATCTTTATTTATGCGTACAATGAAGAGCTTGTCCCTGTGCCCATTCGGTTTGGCTCGGCCTTCAAGCGGCCATCAAAAAAGACGCTACGAAAAGCACGGCACGAGAAGGGGCCTAGGTTGTTTTCGTCGGCGGAACTTCGAACAGTAATCGACTTGGCCGACAATCAGTTGAAGGCAATGATTCTGCTGGGTATCAACTGCGGGCTGGGAAATACCGACTGTTCTCAATTAGATCTGCGTCACCTGGACTTGAGCAGCGGATGGCTAAATTATCCGCGACCCAAGACCGGAATTGATCGCCGCTGCGCGTTGTGGCCCGAAACCGTCGAGTCCATTCGAAATGCAATCTCAACTCGACCAAAGGCGAAACAGGAAACCGAACTGCATGCAGTATTTTTGACCAGTCAAGGGCAACGATGGGTCAAGACCAGCAACACTGGAACCCCGGCGGATGCACTTAGTCAAGAATTCACTAAACTCCTTAAGACGAAACACATGCATCGACCTGGAGTGGGATTCTACGCATTACGACACGTCTTTGAAACGGTCGGCGGGGGTTGCAAGGATCAAGTCGCGGTCAACGCGATCATGGGGCATGTAGACTCGTCAATGGCGGCTCACTATCGCGAACACATCGAAGATAACCGCCTGAAGGCCGTCACCGATCACGTTCACCGTTGGCTGTTTGATTCGGCACCGGCTGAATGAATTGCCGGGCAGGCCTTCTCCCCATTGCCTCGCCAGATGCCACGGGGATCTGGCGGAACTAATTTTTCTGGATTTTCAAACGATCCATTGATACCTCCTTTCTGGTCGCCCATTCAAAACCGTTGGGTGAATCTTTCGGTATCGGGTGCCATTTTTACGAGGCGGATCTGTTTGCCCGTTAAATGTATCTGCTGACGAGTCGTCGTCGGATTGCCAAATTGAATTGGCTTGGTGCAGTGGCCCGCCCGCTTGTCTCCTCCGCCTTCTGCAAACAGCGAGTTGGGCGTTTGAGAGTGAAACGCCCAACGAATGCCCATCTCCGCGACCAAGACACGAGTCTGATTTCTGCATCAAATGAATCCCAGCTACATGCCGTGACATCACCTTGGGAGGCATCAAATCGTGGCACGCTTGGTTGGGACTATACAGATCGCGAGCATCGGCGTTCAAGCGAACTATGCACGCGATACGGCGCGGAGAGAAATGACTCCCTCAATATCGATTGGGCGTCGGCTGATCACTTTCATTTTTGGCGAGCTTGAGATGTCACCGTGGCATCAGCGGTCCTCGGAGAGTCCAAGCAATGACGGCTGAGCGAAAACATAGCCGAAAGAGCCTCGGTCAAGCCAGCAGTCCGTGGTTGAGGCCGAGTGAAATTGCCGGACGTTATGGTATTGACGTCGGTAAGGTCTTAGGTTGGATTCGGTCCGGCGAACTCAGCGCGATCAATATCGCCTCGACCACGAGTGGACGGCCAAGATACTGCATCGATCCGGAAGCCTTGAAAGTCTTTGAGCGACGCCGTTCGGTAACGACCCCGCCAAAAGGGTCTCGCTCAAGACGTCGACACAAACCGGTCGATGTCATTGAGTTTTTTTTGCGTTGAACATGCCAGTCCACAACAGGTGTGGCAAGAATCCCGGCCGTCTTGGTCGTAGGAGAACAAATCGGCACCGACGGAAAATATCAGAAGACTGACAACGTCAAGAATGCGTTCGAACGATTGCGGAAAACGCAGAAGATCGACAAGCCGTTGAAGTCGCTCAAGAAAACTTCGGCTTCACTGCTGCGCGACAGCGGGAGTTTTTCGAGTCTGGCCAGTTTGTTTCTGGGTCACGCCCCGCAAAGCATGGCCGACAAACACTATACCCAAACGCCGCAGCAGCTTTTGGATCAGGCCGTTCAATGGCTGGCTGAGCAATACGGTCTCGGCTGAAATCGCTCGTGGTCGCAGCGCAACCCACTGCTGGATTCATACTCCGACGCGCGACAAACGCCATCGGCTTGCGGGGAGCATTCCCAAAAACCCCCTTGCAAGATTTCTCCGGCAAGGGGCGATTGTGACCAGCGACGGGCAAGATCGCCAATGCACGTCTTTCATTCGATCACCCGCGTGGCAAAAAGCAACATTTCTCATTTTTCTTTTCTTGCGGACACGCCGACAAAATGGTCGGGCGAAAAATGGCCATTTCAGAATCACCGGGCTAGGCCCTTTTGTGGCTGGCACATTCCGTCGATGGTAGGGCAGGTTGGGCGGGGACTAAATGCGTCCCAGTGCCAAAGGTCAGTATGCAACTTAATAGGACAGTTCGCCGAGGTCATTCGCCCAAGTTGTCATAGGATCGTGCGGAGCGTAAAAGCTACCTGTCGTCAGTTATTTACATTCGGCCGAATGTAAATATGCCAAGCACTGCCCGATTCTATTGCACCTGATTGGCCGGAATGATCGGCGACGGGTTGGGATATCGGATAGCTAAAGAAAACCGCCCGGGACTGGCACAGCGGCCAGTCCCGGAGCGGATCGTAATGTTAGGTTCGTGTGGTGGGGCGAGTGTTACCTTCGTCGCCGCCGACCCGTTCGGCCCGCGGCGAAGCCCGATTTGGAACCACGACTCTTGCCCGCACGATAAACGCAGACGACGATGAACCACAGCACGATTAGACCGACAATGGTGTCCATTTATTCCTCTCTGTTTTCTGGGCGTACTTTTTTTACCCCGGCCACTTCCGGCACGGCTCGCGAAACGGACATGAGCCGCACGCCATCGGCGATGGGGCGGGGTAGAAGACTTCGTCTGCAATCGCCCGATGGACTCGCTCGATGACGTGTATCGTGCGGTCGAGTTTCGCTGGGTCGAACGGCCGACTATGCTGCTCGATGTTTACTTCTTTGGTCTTCGTTAGCACGCTGAACTCGACGCGGATTGGCTTTCCAGGGGCAAAGTCCTTCGCCAATTCGCCGTACAGCAAAAGCTGCTCGGCTGAGTCATCGACTTGTTCTTCCGACCAGCGGGACCGCGAAGTTTTCCAATCGCTGACGACAAGCTCATCCGGCGTTTCGACAATCAAGTCAACGCGACCCAACAATGGTGGCAGGCCGGGCAGCAGTTCGCCTTGCAGTGTTTCTTCCACAGCCAGGATGCGGCCTTCGGGGTTCGCCAGTTTGTGGATCTGAAATGCTGCGAGCATTCGCCGGGCCAAGGCGTAGAGTTTGGACGGATTGTCCTCCTTGCCGAATCGAATTTCACCGCCGTCGCGTGTTCGCCACTCCGATTCATAAGCATCGAGCATTGCCTCGACCGATGGCGGCGGATTGCCCGCCAGCAATTCCTGAAAATGATGCTGAATCGCCGCATGAATCGCTGACCCGAACACGAGACTGGCCGACACCGTTTCTTCCGGCAGACCGGCCACGTAACGGAAGTAGTATCGCAAAGGACAACCTTGATAGGTGCGTATTCGCGAAAAGCTCAGGTACTCGTTCGAGTGCCGGTTCGGTATCGGCGACGGTGGCGAGTTCGGTGGCAAGCGATTGTTCGACGGTGGTGTGACCGTCGGTTGCAGGAGTGTGCCGTTACTCATGCGGCCTCCCCATTCCGAGTCGGCTGTTTCAGTTCGTCGATCAAACTGCTCGCCTCCGTGATCGACAGTTCGTCGGCCGTCTGAAGTTGGAACCGCTGGCGGAGCAAGCCGACCAAATCAATCCGGTGGCGGCCGGCAATCGAATGCAAAGCGCGAACTTGGCTGGCGGTTGCTCGACGGGTGTTGTCACGCCGCGGAGTTTTGCCGTTGGTCGTTTTGTTGTTCGTGCCGTTCGCGTGGCCGTTTCCGTTCACATTGGTGGAAAGGGTTTGTTGACGGGACAGCTCGTCATTGACGGCTTGGCGACAGGCGGTGAAAGCGTTTTGCACGTGGCCATGAAACGCCTCCAAGTCGTGCCGAAGTAAATTTCCGTCGAGTTCAACCTCGACGTTACAGCTCGCACCGAGCGAGCCGTAGTCGGGCTGGCCAACCTTCTTGGACAGTCCGACATTGAGTTTCAAAGGCATCGAAAAACCTCCCTTGGGTTGTGACTTCCCTTGGTCGGAAAGTCAGTGAAAGAAAAACGCTGCGGCCGAGATGGCCTGTGCCAGCGTGGAATTGGAATTACGTCTACTGTTAGGGGGCGTTGCGAAGAGCGTTGGTCGAGGTAAAACCGTCAATCCTTGCGGCCTGCATCAGATTTGCCGTGGCGAACGGCTCCGGCGGTGGATAAATCTCGCCTGGGGAGAAGTGACCTGATTGAAATGCTCCGACGTTATGGTTAACGTGGACTTACCCGCCAGAGTGTTGGTCGGGCGATTGGCTTCACTTCACTCTGTGGCATTCATCGCATGAGTTCGGGGCACACCACTCGTCGTTCGTCAAATTCGCTCTCGGCAGATCGGTCGTGCGTGACGGCGTTTCAAGAGTTCTGTACCACGCAGCCGGACGAGCAGACGCTCTGTCGTGAGTTGCTTCAACAGGCGATCATCGGGACCGCCGCAATCAGTGGGATTGTTTGGCTGTTGACCGAAGATGCTCGGTTGGAGCCGCAAATCCGTTCCGAGGGGAACGAACAGGGGCTGGGTCTGTCGCGAGCGGAAGTCGAGCAACATATCGCTCTGTTGTTCCAGGTGATGCAAGGTCCGGGGAGTTTGACGGTCCCGCCCCACACGAACTTAAATGGCGAAAAGAACGCGGGCAATCCGAGTGACTTCCCGCTCCTCTGCGGACCGATCAAATCGGAAGGTGGACCGCTGGGGATCGTCGAGTTACGCCACCAACCCGACGTTGCTTCAACCCTATTGCGTGATGGTACTGCTCTGTTGACCGCCTTATGCGTTACTGCCGGTCGTACCCTGACAAAGCACCGCGTTCACAAGTCGTCCGACCGGAGTGAGGTGTGGAGCAAGGTCGAAGCCTTTGCGGTGGAAGTTCATCGCAGCCTTCACCCGACGACGATTGCCTACACCGTGGCCAATGAAGGACGCCGGTTGATTGAGTCGGACCGAGTGAGCGTGGCCTTATGGAAAGGCACGACGCTCAAACTACGGGCCGTCAGTGGTCAAGACTCGTTCGACCCACGCTCGAATCAGGTGCGACTCCTCAACAATCTCACGAATGCCGTTGTGAAGTCGGGCGAGCCGTTATGGTTCAACGGCGATGTGACGAATCTCCCGCCGCAAATCGAGGCGGCACTTCAAGAGTACCTCGACGTCTCGAATGTCAAATATATCGCCGTTGTGCCCTTACTGCCGTCGCCACCGATTGAAAACACCAACACCGACAAGAAATCACCGCCGCCACAACCGCTGGGCATGTTGGTGATCGAACAGTTCAGCGACGTGGGCAATGAGTCGATGTTGCGGGAACGAACGGCGTTTATCGCTCGCCATGCGAGCGTGGCACTCGCGAACGCCACCACGCACGAATCGCTCTTCTTGTTGCCGTTGTGGCGGGCCTTGGGAAAGACTCGTGTTGTCGTCGGGACGCGACGACTGCCGTGGACGCTCTTGATCTCCGGCACGTTGGTCGCGATCGGTTTGGTGCTTGGATTTGTGCAAGTTGATTTTGAGGTCGAGAGCAAGGGGACGTTGGAGCCGATCAACCAGCGCGAGATATTTGCTCCCCAAGATGCCGTCGTGCGAGAAATTCTCGTTGAGCATGGACAAGCTGTGGCGGAAGGAACGCCGCTGCTGCAATTGTCGAATACCGATCTAAACATTGCCCTGGCGGAAGCGGCTGGCAAATTGGCCTCGACCAATGAGCAACTGGCTGCGATCCACCTGTCGCAAAGCAATGGGCCACTCAAACCGGATGAAATGACGCGGTTGTCTGGACAGGCGGCCCAGTTAAATGCGACCCGGACGAGTTTGATGCGGCAAGTGGATCTCCTCAACGAGAAGGTTGCGCAACTGACCGTGAAGAGTCCTGTGGCGGGCGAAATCGTGACGTGGCAGGTTCGTGATAAGTTATCGCACCGACCGGTGCAACGGGGCCAAATCTTGCTCACTGTGGCGAATTCAACGGGTGACTGGCGATTGGAATTGCACATTCCCGAATCGCATATTGGTTTCGTCGCCAAGTCGCAGCATGATGCTGAATCGCCGCTGCCGGTGACATATATTCTCGCGACGACTCCCGGCACACATCACGCAGGGACACTCGCGACGATTCACACGACCGCCGAAATACACGGCGACGACGGCAACACGGTCCGTGCAAACGTGACCATCGACAAGAGCCAACTGGCTGCGACCGAACTCCGTCCCGGCGTGGGCGTGACCGCGAAAATC